>CALJUI010000184.1 GCA_937975735.1 uncultured Rubrivivax sp. | reverse complement strand
GGACGACGTCATCCTGCTGCCGGCATTGATCTGGGCGACGGTGCGAATGCTTCCCACGGACGTGCTGGCCGAGTCGCGTGCCAGGGCCGAGGCATGGATGGCCGCATCAGCGGCGAAGCCGCGAAGCATCGCGGGTGCTATTGGCATCGTTGTGATCTGGCTCGCGGTGGGTGCGGTGCTTTCGATGTGGGTCGTCAGGTCCCTCTAGTAGGCTTGGACCAGGACCTGAACTGTTGATTCTGCGCGACGCCAATGCTGGTTTTGGGCGGGGTGTGTCAATGACCGTCCAGAGCCCGTCGACTGCGATGGGGTCGAATGCGGTAATCGCTTTCACAGTGAACTGGGCTTCGCGATGGCTCGGTGCGTGACCAAGGTCTCCGATTGAGGAAGGTCGGCATCGGGAGGCGTAGCGGTCGTAGAAGGCGAGGTCCCCGGAGCGTCCGCTTTCCTACGTGGGTGTCGTTCAAGCCGGGAAACTGAGTGTCTCAGATCAGTCTGAAGCGACCAAACGGACGCCACTCTGAGCAGCGGTTCTGCTCAGGCGCTACAGTGAGCGTCCCAACATGATGTTCACGCGCGGAAGGCGGTAGACTTCGGTATGTCTGGCTCTTGGGGCCGGAGTTGGTGGATCTGCTGAGCACCCTCGATCTGCAGTAACTTCTGCAGTAACTTTTTGAAGGGGTGTTCTCGAAGATCCGCTCTGGGAGAGGATCTCGAAACCTTTCGATTCCGCCCCAGGCCACCAAACAAGACAAGGGCTTGGCGATCACTCGCTGGGCCCTTTTTCTTTGCCCGCGGCTTCAGCGGAGCCGAAGAAGGCACAAGCCGGCTTGGAGCGATGGCCGCAGGTGGCCATGATGAAAGGTCGCGCGCGGACTCGTGGTTCGAACTCCGCGTCCTTTCGCCCCGACGCGACGGCCTGGCTGCCTGGCAGCTGCCCCGCGGCCTTCGATGTCGCGTCGACGACCTGTCGGGACAGGCGCGGCGGTGACAACGCCGCGTTGGCCTGGCATCCAGGAGGACCGACATGCAATGGCAAGGGATCCGCTCGTGGCTGGCGGCACTGGCCTGCACCCAACTGGCGGGCTGCGCGTCGATCGTCGGCGCGCTCTTCGGCCAGGGCGTCGACGTGTCGCGTGCCGACGCTTCGCCCCCTTCGGTGCGCATCGTGGTGCCCGACACCTACGTCCGATCACCCGCCCCCGGCGACTTCGTCGTCGCCGGCGAGAGCGCCAGCGCCTGGGTGCACGCCCACGTCGGCTTCTCGGCCATCGCCGAGGACATGCAGGGCGTCCGCTTCGTCGAGATCCTCGACATCCGCATCGAACCCAGTTGCGCGCCCACGCCGGTGAGCCGCGATGGCCGCCCGCCGGCCCCGCCGACCTTCCTGGCCGCGCCGCCCATCGTGCTGCCGGGCACGCGCATCGAGGTCCCGGCGTCGAGCATGCGCGCCACCACGCGCCTGCCCGTGTTTCGATCCATCTCCCTGACCGGTGGCGACGTCACGGCCTCGCGCTGGTGCCCGCCCGACCGGCCCCTTCTCGGCAATGCCGTTGCGCGCGTGCGTGCCCGTGCCGCCAACTTCGACAGCGGCGTCAGCGAAACCGCCACCGCCAGCCTGTCGCTGGCGCCGATCCGCACCGGCGGATCCGTCGGCGGCGGCGTCATCGGCAGCAGCGGCGGCAGCGGATCCGCCCCGACCTGCGCCGGCGCCGGCACCGCCTGCATGACGCAGCCCGCCGAGTGCTTCGGGCGCGGCCCCGACTGGCGCGTGGCCGGCACCATCGAATGCCGGGGATCGACGCCGGTGTGCGTCGCCACCAACGGCAGCGACTACTGCACCAGCTGCGGCGGGGACTGCGGCGCCTGCGCCGGCCAGTCCTGCTCGGCCACCGCCCCCTGTGCGCCGGGCGCCATCTGCGCGATCGAGCCTCGCCTCGGCGGCAGCGTGCAGCGCTGCCGCAGCCTGCTGGTCCCCGAGACCAGCACGGGCAACCGGCCCTGCACGCCGATCTCCGGCTTCTGCTGGCTGCCGAGCGAAGCCGGGCGCCCGGAGCTCATCTGCAGCGAGGGCGCCAACTAGGCCCTCGTCCTTGGGGGCATCGACGCGTCGGCGTGCAACGCGGGTGCTAGAAGGAATCCAGGGAGGTAGCCGATGGCGCCCGGGATCGATGCCGCAGTGCGTGCTCTGGCCATCGCCACCGTGTTGGCCGGCGGTCATGCAGTGGCGAGCGAACCGGCCGCCCAGCCGCCGCAGGGTCCCGGCCTGACCCGCGCCGAGGGCCTGCTCGTCTTCGACTACCAGAAGATCCCGCTCGCCGGCGGCGGGTCGATCGACCTGAAGGGCATCCACGTCCTGCAGCGGCTCGCGGACGGGCTCTACGTCGGCGTCGGCGCGCACGCGCCGCTGGTCAGCGGCGCCTACGGCGGCTTCATGGCCTTCGACGGCACCGTTCACCTGCAGCGGCCCCTGTGGGGCCGCCTGTTCGCCAATGCCGGGGTCTCGCTCGGTGGTGGCGGCGGCGGCCGCAGCCGCGAGCAGAGCCGGTTCCTGTCGGGCACCGGCGCCTTCGCCAAGGCCTACGCCGGGCTCGGCCACGACTTCGGCCCGGTGGCGGTCGGCGCCAACATCGCATGGATGAAGTTCGAGCGCTCGGCCATCGACCACAGCCAGCTCGACCTCTTCGTCCAGGTGCCGTTCGGCTACACCGTCGGCCCGTTCGCGAGGGCCGGGTCCCGGGTCACGCCGGCCGACGATCCGGCATCGTTCGGCGACGGCTCGGAGACCACGCTCACGCTGGGCCTGGACAACTTCGTCCAGGTCGATCCGGTCGGCACCGTCAAGGGCACGATCCGGATCGCCGACCTGCAGTACGCGCACTTCCTGACGGACCGCGTCTACTGGTACGCCAGCCTCGGCGTCGGCTACCGCGGCCTGCCCCTGTACAACCAGCTGATCGGCGGCGTCGGCTACCGCCATCCCGTCGCGCCGCGAATCAGCCTGCACGGCCAGCTCGGCGTCGGCTCGGGGGGCTGGTCGCCCGAGGACATCGACACCGGCCCCGGCCTGCTGGTCTACCCGAAGGTCTCGGCCGAGCTCGCGCTCACGCGCCGGCTCGGCCTGTCGCTGTCGGCGGGCTACCTGGTCGCGCCCAAGGGCAGCTCGAAGAACAAGACCTACGGCCTGGCGCTGAACTACCGCATCCGAACCCACGGCAAGTCGTCGGCCGACGACGCCGTGTTCACCGGGCACCGGTTCAGCCTGTACCCGCAGGTCGACTTCAACCTGCGCTACCGCGGCATCGACCGCCCGCGCGTCGACCTGCTGTCGGGTCAGCTCGACACGATCGTCGGCGACCACCTCTACATCCCCGTCAAGGGCTCGATCGCCGCCGGCGCCTACCTCGACTACCCCGGCTACGGCGAACTGCTGGCCGGCGTCGGCGTGCAGAGCGCGCACGCGCCGGGCCGGCGGATGCAGTTCTTCGGCCAGCTGCTCGGCGGCGCCAACGTGCACGGCCTCATCGTCCAGGCCGGCGTCGGCCTCAACGTCGCGCTGAGCGACCGGCTGGCGCTGTATGCGTCGATCGGCAGGACGCGCTCGGTCAGGTCGGGCGAGAAGGCCTTCAGCACCGACTACGCCGGCGCCGGCCTGACTTATCGCTTCTCGATCCCCAGCCGCTGAGCCGACGTTCGCCGGGCGTGCTCAGCGCGCGGCGTGGCGATGCGTCGTACCCGCCGCCCGCCGGTAGTGCTCGCGCAGCACGTCGCGGCCGAAGTCGCCTTCGAAGTCGCGCCACACGGCGTGGACGTGGTTGCCGCCGGAGTTGTCGTGCTCGATCAGGAAGGCCGCGCCCTGCACGCGGAAGTAGTGCGGCTCGCCCGGCGTCGCGGAGCCGGCCCAGCCGACGCGGATCGTCTCCAGCCCGCCGGCGCGCACGCGCGCCAGCCGCGCGACGGCGAGTTCGGGGCGCAGGTGGTCGGCGAAGGCACCGACGAGCTTCAGCACCGCGGCCTGCTGGCCCGCGTCCATCGCCGCCCAGGGCAGGCCGGCCGCGTCCGGCGGCTGCGCGCGCCGGGCGTTGCGGGTGACGACGTCGCCGTAGGGCCGGGTGTCGATGATCGCCTGCCGGCGCTGCGCGTCGCTCAGGCTCGCGAGCCAGCCGCGCGCCAGGTCCTCCTCGGTGCCCAGCAGCCGGAAGCCCGCGGCCGGCGCGCCGCCGCCGACGTCGCGCGGCACCACCGCCGGGTTGGCGCCGAAGAACTGCGGCAGCGTCGCGACGACACGATCGCCGGCCAGGCTGAAGTGCAGCGACAGGTGGTGCCCCTCGAAGCGCCAGGCCCAGCCGGCCGCGCCCGGCGTGCCGTGGATCGCCACCGCGTAGTTCTCCGGGTCGCGCGAGAAGCCGAAGGTCTCCAGCGC
>CALJUI010000183.1 GCA_937975735.1 uncultured Rubrivivax sp. | reverse complement strand
CAGGCCGACGCCGAGGGCAACCTCAACGTCAGCAAGTTCGGCCCGCGCCTGGCCGGCGCCGGCGGCTTCATCAACATCAGCCAGAACGCCAAGCGCGTGGTCTTCGTCGGTGGCTTCCTGGCCGCCGGTGCGCCGAAGTTCGTGCGCCGGGTCGAGCACCGCACCTTCTCCGGCCGCGAGGCCTTTCGGCGCGGCCAGGGCGTGCTCTACGTCACCGAACGCTGCGTGTTCCGGCTGCACGAGCGGGGGCTGGAATTGATCGAGATCGCGCCGGGCATGGACCTGCAGCGCGACGTGCTCGACCTGATGGGGTTCGAGCCGGTCATCGAGCGGCCGCCGGCGACGATGGAGGCCTCGATCTTCGCGGACGCGCCGATGGGCCTGCGGGCGCGCCTGCTGCTGGTGCCGCTGGCCGACCGCTTCGTCTTCGACGCGGCCCGGCGCACGATGTTCATCAACTTCGAGCGGCTGGCGGTGCGCACGCGCGAGGACGTCGAAGCGGTGCGGCAGGAGGTCGAGCGACGCCTGGCGCCGATCGGTGAGCGGGTCTACGCGGTCATCAACTACGACCATTTCCACCTCGAACCCGAGGTCGAGGACGACTGGGCGCAGATGGTGCGCGAGCTGGTCGACCGCCACTACCTCAACGTCACGCGCTACACGACCAGCGGCTTCCTGCGCGCCAAGCTCGGGCCGGCGCTGGCGGTGCGCGGCGTCGCACCGCACCTGTACGAGACCGCGGACGAGGCCCAACGCGGACTAACGCTGCCGTAACGCTCCGGCGCTTACAACGGGGCCTCCGACCCACCGGGAGCCGCCATGGATCGATTCCGCGCCCGTTCCGCCATCGTCGTCGTGATCGCCGGCCTGCTCGGCGCGGCCGAGTTGCCGGCGCAGCCCAGGCAGGTGGTCAAGCCGCCGCAGGCCCATGCCTGGATCGACGTCGCCACCTTCGGCGGCATCGGCCTGCCGGCCGGCGGCGGCATGATGAGCGCATCGCTCGGCAGCCTGTTCGGCGGTGGCGGCGAGAACGCCTTCGGACGCACCGGCACCGGACAGACCGGCCGCTGGGTCGACGTGACGGTCTCCAGTCGCAGCCAGCCGCACCTGGCCGAGGCGCGCCAGCAGGTGCCGGCGGCCTTCCTGGCGCCGCCGCTGGTGCTGAAGTCGCCGGCGGCCGGCCGGGACCGGCCGGTCGATCCCGACCGCGACGAGGTCACCGAGCCGGAGTTCGAGAGGCCCCGCGGCCGGCTGCTGATGTACTGGGGCTGCGGCGACACGGTGCGGTCCGGTCAGCCGAAGGTGCTGGACATGGCCAGCGCCAATGTGGCCGACCTGGGGCGCTTCTTCGTCAGCCGGCGCGCCACCCAGCGCGGCACGCACGCGGCGCCGGGCCGCCCCGTGTGGCCGAACCCGGACGACCGGCGGCTGGTGCCGGCCGGGGCCTCGCTGGTCGGCGAGCACCGCATCGAGGGCGCCGGGTTGCCCGAGGGCTGGCGCTTTGCGCTCGGCGCGGCGCAGGACCTGATGCCGACACTCGAGCTGAAGCAGGCGGTGCGCGGCGGCGCCACCGAGCTGCAGTGGAACGCGGCGCCGCAGGCGCGCGCACACTTCGTCGCGGCGATGGGTGCCGGCGCGCAGGAGGAGATGATCCTGTGGACCTCCAGCGAGCTGCCCGACACCGGCATGGGCCTGATCGACTACCAGCCCAACGCCGCGATCGACCGATGGTTGAAGGAACGCGTGCTGCTGCCGGCCGAACAGACGCGCTGCACGATCCCGGCCGGCGTGTTCCCGGGCGGCGAGAGCGCCGGCGCGATGCTGCGCCTGATCGCCTACGGCAGCGAGCTCAACCTCGCGCATCCGCCGCGTCCAGCCGATCCGAAGGTGGCCTGGGAACCGCAATGGGCGGTCAAGCTGCGACTGAAGTCGGTGACCACGGCGATGCTCGGCGAAGCTGGCGAGGCCGGTGCGGAGCCGGGCAAGGCGGCGGCCGAGCCCGCCGACGGCGCCGGCGTGCCCAAGGTCAAGGATCTGATCAAGGGGATCTTCGGGCGCTGAGCCGCGCGCTCAGCCCAGGAACCGGCCCAGCCGCTCCCAGCCGCGCAGCAGCCGCACCTCGATCGCGTCGAGCATGTGCAGGACTTCGGCATCGCCGAGCAGGCGCAGGCCGACGTAGACCAGCGCCAGCGCGGCCAGCGACGACAGCAGGCGGCCCAGCCCCTTGCCGAGCCGACGACCCAGCGCGCGGGCCAGCCGCCTCCACCAGCGGGGGCCCGGCCGAGTCCGTGGCGTTGGGGCCGGTGCGGGCCAGCGCAGCCGACGCCGAACCTGCGCCACCAGAACGTCGACGTCGGCGTCCCAGCGACGGTCGTCGAGCATCGCCGCCTGCACCGACGCGAGTCGCCGCATCGACGGCGGCAACGCGTCGGCCGACGGCATCGCCGCGCCACCGACCAGCACCGGCACGATCCAGGTGCCGCATTCGAGCGCCGCTTCGATCTCGGCGCGCACCCAGTCGTCGGCGTCGAACAGGCGGGGCGGACGATCCGCCCCGCGGTGGCCGACCCAGTGCCGGCCGATGACGACGATCAGCGCGTCGCTGTCGGCGACCGCGGCGCGCAACACCGAAGCGAAGTCGCTGCCGATCGGGATCTCGACGTCGCGGAAGACGCGTTCGGGGCCGAATGCCGCCTCCAGGTCGTCGGCCAGCCGGCCGGCGAAGCCCTGGCTGTCGTCGCGGCGGTAGCTGACGAAGAGTCCAGGCACGCGCGCAGCTTACCGCGCGAGCGGTGACGGCGCCTCAGGTCGGGAAGGTGCCGGGCAGCAGGATGCGGCGGTCGACGTCGGTCAGCCGCGTGTGGCCGCAGAAGGCCATCGTGACGTCGAGTTCCTTGTGAATGATCTCCAGGGCCTTCGTCACGCCGGCCTCGCCCATCGCGCCCAGGCCGTAGACCATCGCACGGCCGATCATCGTGCCGCGCGCGCCCAGCGCCCAGGCCTTCAGCACGTCCTGCCCGCTGCGGATGCCGCTGTCCATCCAGACCTCGA
Organism: uncultured Rubrivivax sp.; assembly: GCA_937975735.1. Lineage (GTDB taxonomy): Bacteria > Pseudomonadota > Gammaproteobacteria > Burkholderiales > Burkholderiaceae_C > Rubrivivax. Next base: position 10,489 of record CALJUI010000183.1, on the reverse strand, counting down.
TCCGGTCGCCGACCGCGGCGACGATCGCCGGCAGCGCCTCGATGCTCGACGGTGCGCCGTCGAGCTGGCGGCCGCCGTGGTTGCTGACGACGATCGCATCGGCGCCGCTGGCCACGGCGAGCTCAGCGTCCTCGACGTCCATGATGCCCTTCAGGATGAACTTGCCGCCCCACTGCCGCTTGACCCAGGCCACGTCGTCCCAGTTCAGACGCGGGTCGAACTGCTCGTTGGTCCAGGCGGCCAGCGAACTCATGTCGCTGACGCCCTCCACGTGACCGACCAGGTTGCGGAAGGTGTGCCGCCGCGTGCCCATCATGCCCAGCACCCAGCGCGGCTTGGTCGCGATGTCGAGCATGTTGCCCAGCGAGGGGATCACCGACGCGCGCAGCTTGTTCTTCAGGTCCTTGTGGCGCTGGCCGATGATCTGCAGGTCCAGCGTCAGCACCAGTGCGCTGCACTTGGCGGCCTTGCAGCGCTCGATCATGCGCGCCATCGCGTCGCGGTCGCGCATCATGTAGAGCTGGAACCAGAACGGCGCCGAGGTGTGCTCGGCGATGTCCTCGATCGAGCAGATGCTCATCGTCGACAGCGTGAACGGGATGCCGAACTTCTCCGCCGCCCGTGCCGCCTTGATCTCGCCGTCGGCATGCTGCATGCCCGTCAGCCCGACCGGCGCGATGCTGACCGGCATCTTGACCGGCTGCCCGACCATCGTCGTCGCCGTGCTGCGGTTCTCCATGTTGACCGCCACGCGCTGGCGCAGCTTGATCTTGTGGAAGTCGTCGGAATTCGCGCGGTAGGTGCCCTCGGTCCACGAGCCGCTGTCGGCGTAGTCGTAGAACATGCGCGGGACGCGCTTGCGCGCCAGCTGCCGGAGGTCTTCGATGTTGGTGATCACGGGCATGGGCGGTCTCCTGGGCTGCCAATGCTATCGCCTCCTAGGCCAGCAGCCGCGGGAGCCACAGCGCGATGCCGGGGAACGCGCACAGCAGCACCAGCCGGACGACGTCGACCGCGATGAAGGGCATCGTGCCGCGGTAGATCGCGCCCAGCGAGATGTCGTGCGTGATCGAGTTGATGACAAAGACGTTCATGCCCACCGGCGGGCAGATCAGGCCGAAGGTCACCGCCATCACGACGATGACGCCGAACCAGACCGGATCGAAGCCGAGCTGCATCATCGCCGGGAAGACGATCGGCACGGTCAGCAGGATCATCGCCAGCTCGTCCATCACCGCGCCGAGGATGAAGTAGCCGACCATCACCAGCGCCAGCACGCCGTAGGCGCCGACTGGCAGGTTCACGAGCCAGTCGACCGCCTGCTGCGTGAACTGCGTGATCGTCAGGAAGTAGCCGAACAGGAAGGCCCCGACGACGATCATCATGATCGCCGACGAGACGCGCAGCGCGTCGATCAGCGCCGCGCGGATCTCGCGCCAGCCCAGGCGGCGCCGCACCAGGCCGATCGCCAGCGTGCCGGTCGCGCCGATCCCGGAGGCCTCCTGCACCGTGAACAGGCCGCCGTAGATGCCGCCGAGCACGAAGGCGAACAGCAGCAGCACCGCCCACAGGTCGCGCAGGCTGGCGAAGCGCTCGCGCCAGGTGTGCGGCTCGCCGAGCGGCAGCCGTTGCGGGTAGCGCCAGCCGATCAGCTGCACGACCGCGAAGTAGAAGGCCACGGCCATCAGCCCGGGCAGCGCGCCGGCGGCGAACAGCTGCGCGATGTCGACCTCGGTCATCACGCCGTACAGCACGAAGATCGTCGAAGGCGGGATCATGATGCCCAGCGTGCCGCCGGCGGCGATCAGCCCGGCCGAGAAGCCGCCCTCGTAGCCGGCACGGCGCATCTCGGGCAGCGCGACCTGGCTCATCGTCGCCGCGGTCGCGACCGACGAGCCGTTGATCGCCGCGAAGCCGGCGCAGGCGGCGATGCTGGCATAGGCCAGGCCGCCGCGGCGGTGCCCGAACCAGGCGCGGCCGGCGGTGAACAGCTCGCGGCTCATGCCGGACTGCGAGGCCAGTGCGCCCATCAGGATGAACATCGGGATCACCGACAGGTTGTAGTCGGTCAGCACCGACAGCGGCACGTTGCCGAGCAGGTTCAGCGCCGGGCCCATGCCGCTGAGGGCGCCGAAGCCGAGCACGCCGACCACGCCCATCGCGATGCCGATCGGCACGCGCAGCGCCATCAGCGCGAACATGCCGACGAAGCCGAGCAGGGCGACCAGATCACGATCCATCGCGGGCCTCGGCATGCTCCTCGAGCGTCGCGTGGCCGAGCGCGTCGAGCACCAGGCGCACCAGCGCCAGCACGACCGCGGCCACGCCGCCGGCGGCGGCGATCGAGGTGAACCAGACGAGCGGCAGCCGCAGGTCGGTGGTCGCCTGCGTGCCGCTGCCCAGCACCTTGACCCAGACCATCCAGGCCATCGGCGCCAGGAAGGCCAGCGTGACGGCGCCGGCGGCGACGTCGAGCCAGCGCCGGCCGCGCCGGCCCAGGTGCTCCCAGACGATGTCGACGCAGATGTGCGACGCGTGGTAGGTCGCCAGCGCGATGCCCCAGAACAGCGCGATGCCCATCAGCAGCTTGGAGCCGTCGAACCAGTCCGGGATCTGCACCGACAGCAGATCGCGCAGCGCGACGTTGCCGGCGGTCAGCAGCGCGATCAGCAGCAGGAAGACGGCCGCCACCGTCTCGATGGCGGCCAGCAGGCGACGCACCGGCGCCTCAGTAGGCGCCGCCGGTCTTCTTCAGCTCGTTGCGCAGGTCCGCCAGCGCCTTCTTGCCGTCGAAGCCGGCCTTGTCGGCGTCGGCGACCCAGGCGTCGTAGACCGGCGCGACCGCCTTCTTCCAGGCGTCGATCTGCGCCGCGCTCATCGGCACGATGGTGTGGCCGCTCATCGCCGCCAGCTTCTCGCGGCCGGCGTCCTCGGCGTCGCCCCAGTCCTTGCCGACGCGTGCAGCCCAGGCGTTGTTGCAATGGTCGTCGATGACCTTCTTCTGGTTCGCCGACAGGCCGTCGTAGAAGGGCTTGTTCATCGCCCAGACGAAGGCCGCCGCGTACAGCCGCATGTCGGTGTGGAAGGTCACGGCCTTGTCGATGCCGAACGAGATGATCGAGGTCCACGGGAAGGTGATCGCGTCGGCCACGCCCTTGGTCAGCGCGTCGCGCGCCTCCGGCGCCGAGACCTGCACGCTGGTGCCGCCGAGCAGGGTGACCATCTGCGCGACGGTGCCGTGCGCCGGGCGCACCTTCAGGCCCTTGATCTGCCCCGGCTCGGTGATCGGCGTCTTCGAGTGCAGCGTCCCCACGTGCAGGTGCGCCAGGCAGACCTTGACGTCCTTCATCTCCTTTTCCGCGTAGCTGCGGTACCAGGCGTCCAGCGCCTGCGACGCCGGCCCCGGCTTGTCGACCAGGAAGGGCAGCGCGCCCGCCGCGAACAGCGGGAAGCGGCCGGCCTGGTAGCCGGGGTTGACGAAGGTCATCGTCGCGATGCCGTCGCGCGCCATGTCGTAGTGGTCCGGCGCCTTGCCGAGCTGCTGGGCCGGAAAGATCGAGACCTTGATGCTGCCGCCGGAGGCCGCCTCGACCGACTTCGCCCAGGGGATGAAGCCGGTCTGGGCCAGCAGGTGGTTGGCCGGCACCCAGTGCGCGAGCTTGAGTTCGACCGGCTTGTCCTGCGCGCCGGCGATGCCGCAGGCGGCCAGCAAGGCGGCGGCCAGCGTCGTGAGGTGAAGTGTCTTCATGGCTTGTCTCCTCGTCGGTGGGGAACGGAAATCATCATGACTGGCCGGCGGGCCCGGCCGTGCGCGTGGAATCCCGAGGCTGCCAGACGATGGGATGCTCGCCGTTGCGGGGCGCGGTCGGCTGCAGGACCCGGCCCAGGGCCTTGCCCTCGGGGTCGGCGAGTGCGGCATCGATGGCCTGCTTCAGGCGCGCCGCGGCCTCGTCGTCGGGGTCGGCGACGGGTTCGACCAGCGTCGCGAACAGGCGCTCGTAGTTCGCGCGGCCGCGCTCGAAGGTGTCGCTGTAGCCCTTGCGCAGACGCGGCAGCTCGGCCAGCGCGGCGGCGAAGCCGGCATGCCGGGGCAGCGCCGCGCGCAGCGCGTCGAGCCAGCGCTCGATCGCCTGCTGCTCCTCGGCGAAGCGCAGCGAGCGCGGGCGCCAGCGGCGCAGCAGGGCCAGCCCGCGCAGCAGCACGAAGCCCACGACCGAGGTCGTCTGCAAGGTCGTGCCGCGGCCGCGTGCGCCGACCGGCAGGTCGCGCCGGATCCGCCGGCGCAGGGCCCGGCCCATGCGCACTGGCGCGATCGCGGCGATCTCTTCCAGCCCCGGGCTCAGGTGCTCGTGGATGCGGACCAGGTCGTCGGGCCCGGCCATGGCCTCGGCACGCACGCGTTCGAAGCGCTCGCGCCGGGTCTTCAGGTCGGCGACGCGGATCACGTCCTCGTAGCTCATCCACAGCGCGAGCTGGCGTGCGGCCTCCTCGAGCGCGGCCGGCGCCGCGTGGCCGACGGCGCGCAGCGACTCGACGCGCTCGCGGTAGCGCACTGCATAGGCGGCATCCTGATAGTCGCGCAGGCGGGCCTCGCCGCGCTGCACGGTGTCGGCCAGTGCCGGCGGCATCGAAGGTTCGGACGCCGGCCTGGCCTCGCGGCGGGCGGCGTCGAAGGCCTCGGCGTAGCCGGCCAGGCTTGCGTCGACGCCGACCCCGGCGGCGCGGATCACCGCCTCGTCGATCTCGCGGCGCCACGGCAGGCGCCCGCTGCCGGCCAGCGCGCCGTACAGCACCGCGCTGATGACGGTGCCGTGGCGCTGGCTGATCGCCAGCAGGTCCAGCGCCAGGCAGCGCTGCGCCGCCGCCTGGGCGGCCGCCAGCAGGCGCCCATCGTCGAAGCGACCGTCACCCATCGCCATCTTCTCGGCCGTCGTCAGCACGCGGTGGCGTGCGGTCACCAGCAGCGTGCGCTGCGGGTCGACGAAGCCGCGCTCGATCATCAGCACGCCTTCGAGCAGCTCGCTGGCGAGCACGACGTCGACGCAGCCGGGCACCGGCATCAGCGCGAACACCGGGTCGCGCCCCGGCGCGGCCGGCGCGTCGAGGAACTCGATGTAGTAGCTGGTCGCGCCGGTGCGCTGCGCGACGCCGGGCACCGAGGTCGCCTGCACCGGCAACCCGGCGCGCTGCGCGGCCGCGACGATCCACTCGCCGAGCACGCCGCCGCCTTCGCCGCCGAGCGCGGCGATCAGGAGCGAGGTCGGTTGGGCCCTCATGCCGGCTGAAGCACCGAGATGACGGCGCGGCGCAGGCGGTCGAGCAGCCGCTCCCAGGCGCCGGCATGCGCGACCACGTCGGCGCGCCAGAACGAAGGGCACAGCGCCGCCGCCTGCGCGACCTCGCCGCACAGGCCGCAGCCGACGCAGCCCGACTCGACCTGCGCGACCGGGTCGCGCTTGAGCGGGTCGCGCGAGGGCTTGACCGTCAGCGTCGGGCAGCCCGACAGGCGGATGCAGGAGTGGTCGCCGGTGCAGGTCTCGTCGTCGACCCCGTACTTCGTGCGCACGACCCTGCGCCCGGCCTTCACCGCCGCTGCACGCAAGGGCCGGACACGCCGCTGGCGCTCGAGCTGGCACTCGCCCTCGGCGATGACCACCTTGAGGCCCGGCTCGGCCGTGGTGAAGGCCTCGCGCAAGGTGTCGCGCACCTGGGCGACGCGGTAGTTGTGCACCGTCTTCAGCCAACGCACGCCCAGGCCCTGCAGGGTCTGCTCGATCGTGCGCTCGTCGCCGGTCGCGCTGCGACCCTCGGCCACGCGGCGGGACTCGGAGGCCGGCGTCGACAGCGTGTCCTGGGTGCCGGTGGCCGAGGTGTAGCCGTTCTTCATGATCACCAGCACGCCGTCGCCCCGGTTGAGCAGGGTCGACGACACGCCCGACAGCAGGCCGTTGTGCCAGAAGCCGCCGTCGCCCATGATCGCCACCGGCCGCCGCTGCTGGAAGCTGCGCACGCCGGCGCCGCTGGCCAGGCTCATGCCGTAGCCGAGGATCGAGTTGCCGAACGAGAAGGGCGCGAAGGTCGCGAGCGAGTGGCAGCCGATGTCGGTGCTGACGTGCATCGGCCCGATCTCGCGCTGCACGAGTTTCAGCGCGGCGAACACCGGCCGCTCGGGGCAGCCGGTGCAGAAGTTCGGCGGCCGTGCGGGCAGCGGGGCGCCGAGTGCGTCCGCGGCCCGATCGCGAACCGCGCGGACGCCGTCGAGCAGCGCACGCACCGGCGCGGTGGGGATGCCGCCGCCGTCGGCGTCGAGCCAGCGCGTCAGCCCGCCGAGCATGACCTCGGCGGTGTACTCGCCGGCCATCGGCAGCATGTCCTTGCCACGCAGTTCACCGTCGATGCGCGCGGCGCGCAGCATGGCGCCGATCTCCTGCTCGAGGTAGGCCGGCTGGCCCTCCTCGACCACCAGCACGCTGCGCTTGCCGCGGCAGAAGTCGGTGATCTGCTCGGGCAGCAGCGGATGCACGACGTTGAGCACGAGGATCGGGATCTGCGTGGCGCCATAGGCGTCGGCGAGGCCGAACTGCTGCAGCGAGCGCACCAGCGTGTTGTACAGACCGCCCTGCACGATCAGGCCGAGTTCGCCCCGCGGGCCGTCGAAGTGCTCGTTCAGCGCCGCCTGCGCGATGAAGCGGCGCGCCGCCGGCAGCCGGACCTCGCTCTTCCTGCGCTCGTGGTGGAAGGTCACGGGCGGGTGCGACAGGCGCTCGTAGTCGAACCCGGCCGGTTCGGCCATCGGCGCGTGGGTGCCGATCGCGGGCCGGCGGTTGTCCTTGGCGACGAAGCTGCCGCGGACGTGGCAGGCTCGGATGCGCAGCTCCAGCATCACCGGCGTGTTCGATGCCTCGGAAAGCTCGAACGCCTGCTCGACGCAGCGCACGATCGTCGGCAGGTTCGGCCGCGGGTCCATCAGCCAAAGCGAGGACTTCAGCGCGAAGGCGTGGGTGCGCTCCTGGATTACGCTGGCGCCTTCGCCGTAGTCCTCGCCGACGACGATCAGCGCACCGCCGATCACGCCCGGCGAGGCCAGGTTGGACAACGCGTCCGACGCGACGTTGGTGCCGACGATCGACTTCCAGGTCACTGCGCCGCGCACCGGGTACATGATCGACGCGCCGAGCATCGCCGCCGCCGAGGCCTCGTTGGTGCAGGCCTCGACGTGCACGCCGAGCGCGGCCATGTCCTCGCGCGCCTGCACCATCACGTCGAGCAGGTGCGACACCGGCGCGCCCTGGTAGCCGCCGACGTAGCTGACGCCGGACTGCAGCAGCGCCTTCGTCACCGCGAGGATGCCCTCGCCATGGAAGGTCTCGCCGGCGCCGAGCCGCAACGAGCGGATCTCCTCGCGGAACGAGCGTTCCAAGTCCGTCTCCGAAGGGGGAAGGCGTCAGGCTAGCGCGTCGTCCGGCATCGGTCCAATCGATTGAGGAAATGTGGGACATTCGCGGCACGAATGGTCACGACCTTCTGCGATGAAGCCTTTCCGTCTTCTCGACCTGAACCTGCTGCGCGTGCTCGTCGCACTGCACCGCAGCGGCTCGGTGACCGCTGCCGGGCAGCAGCTGGCGCTGAGCCAGCCGGCGACCAGCCACGCATTGGCACGCCTGCGTGCGCACTTCGACGATCCGCTCTTCGTGCGCACGCCGTCCGGCCTGGTCGGGACGCCGCTGGCCGGACGGCTGGCGCGTGCGGCCGCGTCGCACCTCGAGGCGCTCGAGCGCGAGGCCAGCGTGCCGCCCGCCTTCGACCCGGCCACGAGCACGCGCACCTGGCGCCTGTCCTTGTCCGACCTCGGCGAGATGGTGTTTCTGCCGGGCATCGCCAGCGCCGTGCTGAAGGCCGCGCCGCACGCCCAGATCGTCAACGCCGCCGTCTCCGCCGACCGGCTCGGCGACGCGCTGGCGCAGCGCGAGGTCGATCTGGCGATCGGGATTCTCGACGCGCGTCGACGCGGGCTGCGCGGCGCACCGCTGTTCAGCGAGACCTACGTCGGGTTGAGCGACCCGACGCTGGTCGCGCGGCAGCGCAGCCGGTCCGGGCTGGCCAGGTACGGGTTGATCGTCGCCGCGCCGACGGCCACCTTCCACGGCGGCGCCGAGGCCAGCCTGCGCGAGGCCGGACTCGGCGACCGGATCGTGATGCGCACACGGCACTTCGCGGCGATGCCCGACCTGGTCCGCAGCGCACCGCTGGTCGGTGTCGTGCCCAGCGCATGGGCGCGCGAGGTCTGCCGCCGCTCCGGGCTCGTGTCCTGGCCCTTGCCGCTGCGCCTGCCCGACCACGAGGTGCGCGCCGTCTGGCACGGGGTCAGCGAGGGCGACGCCGGGGTCGACTGGCTGCGCCGGACCGTGCTGCGCCTGTTCGGTCCGGCCGGCGACTAGCATCGCTGCCATGTCGCCACCGCCGCTTCCCGTCCAGCGCCCGTTTTGGCGACGTGCCTTGTGGGTGGCGGCGGGCGGGCTGGCGCTGGCGACCGGCGTGGTCGGCATCTTCCTGCCGCTGCTGCCGACCACGCCCTTCGTGCTGGTGGCCGCCTTCTGCTTCGCTCGCGGCAGCGAGCGCTGCGAGCGCTGGCTGCTCGCGCATCCGCGCTTCGGCCCGATGGTGCGCGGCTGGCGGGCGCGCCGCGCGATCCCGCTGCGGGTCAAGCAGCTGGCCTGGACGATGATGGCCGCCGGTTCGACCTGGGCCTGGCTGACGCTGCCGCCGCGGATCGGCTGGCTGCCCGCGGTGGTCTGCGCCGCGACGGCGTTCTGGATGTGGCGGTTGCCGTCGCGTTGAGTCATCCGCGCGACTGGCGCGCCAGGTTCGCCGCGCGCACGCCGAGCAGGCGCAGCGGCCTCGACAGCTCGACCCGCTTCAGGCACAGCCCGGCGGCATGGCGGATCGCGTGCGCCTCGGCGGTGGGCTGCGGCAGCGTCAGGTCGCGGGTGACGGTGCGGAAGTCCTCGAAGCGCAGCTTGATGCCGATCGTGCGGCCGGCGTAGCCCTTGCGCTGCAGGTCGGCGGCGACCTGCTCGCACAGCCGCGTGAAGATCGACGACAGCTGCTCGCGGTCGCGCACCGCGTGCAGGTTGCGCTCGAAGGTCGTCTCGCGGCTCATCGAGACCGGCTCGCTGCGCGTGTGCACCGGCCGGTCGTCGATGCCGTGCGCGGCCTCGTGCAGCCAGCGCCCGTAGGTGCGGCCGAACTGCGCGACCAGCGCCTCGCGGTCGGCGGCGGCGAGCTCGCCGATCGTCTTGATGCCCAGCGAGGCGAGCCGCGCGCCGGCCTTGGGCCCGATGCCGTTGATCTGCCGCACCGGCAGCGGCCAGACGCGGCCGGCCAGGTCGGCCTCGGTGATCACGGTCAGGCCGTCGGGCTTGTCGAGTTCGCTGGCGATCTTCGCCAGCAGCTTGTTCGGCGTCACGCCGATCGAGCAGGTCAGCCCGGTGGCGCGGTGCACGCTGTTGCGGATCTCCTGCGCGACCGCGCGCACGCCGCCGTGCGGGTCGTGGCCGACCGAGTCCTGCGCGCCGGGCACCTCGGTCAGGTCGACGTAGATCTCGTCGATGCCGCGGTCCTCGATCTTCGGCGCCAGCTCGGCCACCGCCGCCTTGAACAGCCGCGAGTAGCGGCGGTACTCGTCGAAGTCGGTCGGCAACAGGATCGCCTTCGGCGCGCGCAGCGCGGCCTTCATCAGGCCCATGCCCGAGTGCACGCCGTAGTCCCGCGCGGCATAGGTCGCGGTGGTGACGACGCCACGCCCCTTGTAGTCGCGCAGCACCGCGAAGCGCCAGGACCCGTCGGCCAGCCGCTCGGGCTGGTGGCGGCGCCCGCCGCCGATCACCACCGGTTGGTTGGCCAGCATCGGGTAGCGCAGCAGTTCGACCGACGCGTAGAACGCATCCATGTCGAGGTGGGCGATCCAGCGGCGGGGAGTCGGCATCGGCGGCGACCATTCTGGCGCAGTCGGCCGGGCCGGCCGGCGGCGGGAGTACGATGCGAGCCGTGGTCGACCCGTGGAGCCGTCGATGAAGGAAGCCGCCGTCCAGTCCGCGCTGACGGCGTCGGCGATCGCGCTCGTGGTCGCGTTCGCTTGCGGTGCCACCTTCCTGCCGCCGATGCTGGCGCAAACGCTGGCCTCGGTGCCGCGCACGGTGATGCTCGGCATCGCGCTCGGCATCGCGGTCCCGCTGCATTGGGTCTTCCTCGGCATCGCGGTGCGGCGCATGGGCCGGTCGGTGCCGGGCTGGCTGGCGCTGGCGGTGCTGCTGTTCCCGGTCGGCGGCATCGACGCCCGCACCATGCCGCCCTACCGCGCCGCCGGGGCCGCGGGCTTCGGCATCGGCTCGGCCCTCTACAAGGCCGGGCGCACACCGCGCGACGTGGGCGAGCGGGCCCGCGCCTTCGTCGCCGCCGGTCCGCACGCAACCTGGCGCGAGACCTACAG
>CALJUI010000182.1 GCA_937975735.1 uncultured Rubrivivax sp. | reverse complement strand
CCGCCTGCACCGGCGCCGGCGCCCGCCCCGGCCCCGCCGCCGGCGCCGCCGGTGCGCAGCGAAGCCGACATCGCGCTCGAGAAGGCCGAACGCGAGAAAGCGCGCGAGAAGGCGCGCCAGGAACGCATCGAGGCCGAACGCGCCGCCGAGGCCAAGCGCCAGCGCGAGGCCGAGGCAGCCCTGCTGAAGAAGCAGCGCGAGCTGCAGGCCAGGCGCCAGGAGGAGCTGGCCAAGAAGGCCGAGGCCGAGCGCCGGGAGCGCGAACGCAGGGCCGAGGAAGCGCGGATCGAGGCGCTGCGGCAGGAGAACCTGAAGCGCATGCTCGGCCAGGCCGGCGGCACCGGCGCGCCGACGTCGACCGGGACGGCCGAACGCAGTGCCGCGCCGTCGGCCTCGTACGGCGGCTTGCTGGTGGCGCACATCAGACCCAACATCTACCTGACCGACCCGCTGCCGGCCAGCCTCGTCGCCGAGGTCGAAGTGCGGGCCGCGGCCAACGGCACGGTGCTGGCGCGGCGGCTGGTCAAGAGCAGCGGCAATGCGACCTGGGACGAGGCGGTGCTGCGCGCGATCGACCGCAGCGGCGCCCTGCCCCGCGACAAGGACGGCCGCGTGCCGCCTTCGATCGTGATCGAGTTCCGGCCCGAGTAGCCTGCGTGCGGGCCGGGGGCTCGCAGGCGGCGCCGGCTTGATCACAATCACCGCGATGAGCACCATCCCTCGCAGGAAGTCCCGCCGCGGGCCCGCGGTCGATCGACGCGCCAGCGCCGACGCGACCGGCCCGGCGGTCGCGCTGCGGCGCGTGAAGGGCGCGCTGGGCCGGCCGATCGGCCTCGAGCGGCGCGATGGCCAGCTGCACGTGGTGCTGGTCGAACGGCGCAAGGCGCCGCGCAGCGCCGGCGACGAGCCGTCGATCTCCGATCTGCGCGAGGTGCTGCGCGACCGGCTGCTCGCGGTCGAGCTCGAGAGCCGGCAGGCGGCCCAGGTCATGCGTCATCTGGTGCGCGTGTACATGCAGCTCGGCCGCAAGGGCTGGGCCGGCGTCGAGGCACTGCCCGGGCGCACGCTCGATCTCGCGCTCGTGCAGGCCGAGATGCTGGCCAGCGAACAGGCCTCGCCGCGCCTGAGCTTCCTGAGCGATCGCCTGCGGACGCTGAAGACCGCGGCCGACGTGCGAGAGGAACGCAAGGCCCGGCTGCAGCAGGCCGACCCCGACCTCGAGCGCTCGATCCTCGTCTCCGAGGCGACGCACGAGGAGTTCGTGGCCAGCGAGCGGGTCTGGGACTCTGCGCCGCCGTCCGAGCTGCCCGAGGACGCTGCTGCCGCCCGCGAGTCCTAGGCCGCCTCGGTCGCGTAGCGGCCGATGAAGCCGCGGTCGATGCGGTCCTTCCAGTGCCAGACCCATCGCCCCTGGGCCGACCAGCCGCCCCAGGATCCGATCGCCCGCTTCTCGCCGAGCGACAGCAGGTACAGCGTGCGGCGCTGCGGCGTGTAGGGCACGAGTTCGCCGCCGCCGACGAAACGGCGCAGGTTCAGCGCCAACGGCGGCCCGGCGCGCACCGCGTAGACGCCGCTCTTCGGGTGCGGGTGGTCGACCCGAGAGGCCACGTCGCCGGCGGCGAACACCGCCGGGTGCGAGGTCGACTGCAGCGTCGGCCCGGTCGCGACGAAACCAAGCTCGTCGAGCGCCAGGCCGCTGGTCGCCAGCCAGGTCGGCGCACTGGCGCCGATGGCCAGCAGCGGCGCGTCGCAGGCGACCCGGGTGCCGCCGGCAAGGCGAACGTGGTCGGCGGCCACTTCGACGCAGTCCTCGTTCAGCACCGTGATGCGCGCGCGGCGCAGCGCGGCCAGCGCGCGCTCGCGCACCGTCGGCCCGAAGCCGGCGAGCACCCGTTCGGCACCGGCGACCAGCGTGACGCGGCAGTCCGGCGACGCATCGTGGCGCAACCGCCAGGCCAGCGCCAGCGCCAGCTCGACGCCGGCGGCGCCGCCGCCGATCAGCACGGCGTCGATCGGACGCTGCACCGCCAGCGCCAGCAGGCGGTCGAGGAGCTGGACGAAGTGCTCGATCGGACGCACGAACAGGCCGTGCTCGCGCGCGCCGGGGATCAGCTCGCGGTCCATCACCGGGCCGGTGTCCAGCGACAGCAGGTCGTAGCCGACCGTCTCGCCGCCGGCCAGCCGCACCTCGCGGCGCTGCGCGTCCAGCGCCACCGCCGCGTCCTCGACGAAGCGCACCCGCGCTGCAGCGGCCAACGGCGCCAGCGGGATCGCGCACTGCTCGGCGCGGTAGTGGCCGGCGACCAGGCCCGGCACCATGCCCGAGTACATCTGGCGCGCGAACGGGGTCACCAGCGTCACGGTCGCGCCGGCCAGCGCCTCGCCCGACAGGTCCTTCAGCACATGCACGTGGGCATGGCCGCCGCCGAGCAGCAGCAGATGCTTCATGGCCGCAGCACCAGATCGGCGACGTGGCCGAGCGCGCGGCCGCCGGTGTTGTCGGCGTCGGCGCCGATCACGATCGCGATCAGCGGCGGCGGCGCGCGCACCTCGTCGCCGAAGGCGCGCTTCAGGTCGGCCTGGAGGTCGCGCTGCTCGCGCGCCCAGCGGCCGAGCGGTGCGCCGGCGCCCTGCAGCACCATCCAGCGCAGTCGCGCGGTATACGCATTCGGCAGCACGGTGCCGGCCGACAGCGACGGGTCCCAGACGTAGCACAGCGTCGCGCCGGGCAGCGCCTCGCCGGACAGGCTGCGCGCCAGCCGCAGCTTCTGGCGCTCCCAGAACGGGATCGCCTCGAGCGGCAGGTCGAACATCGCGCAGATCTTCAACGCGGGGTCGTCGCCGTCCTTGCGGCGCAGAGCCGCATCGGCCACCGGACGGTCGATGCGCCAGTCCCAGCTCAGCACGCCGCCGCGGCCGTCGACCGGATGCACGAGGTTGCCGTAGGAGCCGGCGCTCTCGACCCGCAGCGCGCGCCGGCCGTCGAGCTCGACGGCGTCGAAGCGGGTCTTCGGCAACGTCTGGTCCGGCAGCCCGGCGAAGCGCCAGGGTGGCGCCGGCGGCACCGCGACGCCGGCCACCGCCGACACGACGAAGGCCGCCCCGAGGGCGGCCAGCCATGGCGCGAGGCGCATCACCGGCCGACGGCGTTGAGCGACCAGTCGTAGTCGAGGAAGTCGACCGGCAACGCCCGCGCGCGCAGCTTCGCCTGCTCGTCGGGCCGGTCGCTGAGCTGCGCGGCGTAGCGCGCGAACACGTCCTCGAGTTGGCGGAACCCGCCGGCGCCGCTCTCGAAGTCCTCGCGGAACCACTTGAAGATCGAGCTGACCTCGACCCGGCCGTCGCGCACGCGGTTGCGCGTGCGGTCGCTCATGAAGCGGCGCATGCCGTCCTCGAGCTGGGCCTCCAGCTTCGGTGCGGTGAAGGCCTCGTCGCGCAGCGCCGGGCAGCCGATCGACGCGCAGTTGACCGCCGCGTGCACGCGCGGCTCACGGTAGTTCGGCCTGAGCTGCTCGTGCTCGATCCAGTCGAGGTGGCGCTTCGCGCCGAGCAGGGTGAAGAACTCCTTCTTCCACGGGCTCGAGAACAGCGAGCCGAGGTCCTTGATCGACTTGAGGTCCGGGTACTTCGTCAGGATCAGCTCGACCGTGAAGGCGTTGTAGGCGTTGATCAGGAAGGCCTGCTGCTGCGCCCTCGACCAGCCGTCGAACTCGGCCTTCGGCACCGCGCTCATGCCCTCGAGCACCTTCGCCAGCGCGGCGCGATCGGCCTTGAAGCCGGCATAGTCGACACGGCTCTGCACCTGGTCGGGCAGCCAGCGCACGTGCTTCTTCAGCAGGCCGTCCCAGACGGCGTAGCCGTGATCGATTTCGGCGCGCGCGCCCAGGCCGAGCAGCAACGTCAACCCCAGTATCAGCAGTCTCTTCATCTCTTCATCCTCGGCGCCAGGCGTGATACCGCTGGACCCAGCGCAGCAGCCCGTGCGGCTGATGCGCGCGCTTCCACTCGCCGGCGGCGTACTTGTTGGCCTCTGCCAGAGTCGGGTAGGTGTGGATGGTTCCCAGGATCTTGTTCAGGCCCAGGCCGTGCTTCATCGCCAGCACGTACTCGGCGAGCAGGTCGCCGGCGTGCACGCCGACGATGGTGACGCCGAGGATCTTGTCCTTGCCCGGCACCGTCAGCACCTTGACCCAGCCGTGCGCGGCGCTGTCGGCGATCGCGCGGTCGAGGTCGTCGATGCCGTAGCGCGTGACCTCGTAGTCCACGCCCCGTTCCTTCGCTTCCTGCTCGTTCAGGCCGACGCGCGCGACCTCGGGATCGATGAAGGTCGCCCAGGGGATCACCGAGTAGTCGGCCTTGAACTTCTTGAACACGCCGAACAGCCCGTTCACCGCCGCATACCAGGCTTGGTGCGAGGCGGTGTGCGTGAACTGGTAGGGCCCGGCCACGTCGCCGGCGGCGAGGATGTTCGGGAAGATCGTCTGCAGGTACTCGTTGACCTGCACCGTGCGGTTGGTCGGGATGCCCAGCGTCTCCAGCCCGAAGCCCTTCAGCCGGGCGGCGCGGCCGACCGCGCACAGCAGCACGTCGAACTCGATGCGCTTCTCCTGCCCCTGCGACTCGACCACGATGACCTTCGTGTCGCCCGCCTTCTCGCAGCGCAGCGCCTTGTGGCCGGTCAGCACCGCGACGCCGTCGGCCTCGAGCGCCTTGCGGGCAAAGGCCGAGACCTCCTCGTCCTCGCGGATCATGATGCGGTCCATCATCTCGACCTGGGTGACCCGCGAGCCCAGCCGCGCGAAGCTCTGCGCCAGCTCGCAGCCGATCGGCCCGCCGCCGAGCACGACCAGACGCCCGGGCAGCTCGCGCAGGTCCCACAGCGTGTCGCTGGTCAGGTAGCCGACCTCGTCCAGCCCCGGCAGCGGCGGCACGAAGGGCGCGGCGCCGGTGGCGATGACGATCGAATTCGTCGTCAGCACCTGCTCGCCGCCGCTCGCGGTGGTGATCTTCACGCGCCAGGGGTCGACGATGGTCGCCTCGCCCTCGACCACGTCGACGCCGAGCGAGGTGTAGCGCTCGACCGAATCGTGCGGCTCGATCGCCTTGACCACGCCGGCGATGCGCTGCATCACGTCGGCGAAGTTCAGCGTGACTTCGGCCTTCGCGATGCCGTAGTCCGCGCTGTGCCGCATCTGTCGCGCCAGCGTCGCGGTCTTGATCAACGCCTTGCTCGGGACGCAGCCGTAGTTCAGGCAGTCGCCGCCCATCTTGTGGCGCTCGACCAGGGTCACCTTGGCCTTCACCGCGGCGGCGATGTAGCTGGTGACGAGGCCCGCCGCGCCGGCGCCGATCACCACCATGTTGCGGTCGAAGGTCTTCGGCTTCCTGTCGGCCCACTTCGCATAGACCTTGCGCGCCTTGATCACGTCGACGATCTTCTTCGCGATCAGCGGGAACACGCCCAGCAGCACGAAGGAGCCGATCAGTCCCGGCGACAGGATGCCCTGCAGCGACTCGATCTGCGCCAGCTGCGTGCCGGCGTTGACGTAGACGATGGTGCCGGCCAGCATGCCGAGCTGGCTGACCCAGTAGAAGGTGCGCGCCTTGATCGCGGTCAGCCCCATCACGAGGTTGATCACGAAGAACGGGAAGGCCGGCACCAGACGCAGCGTGAACAGGTAGAACGCGCCGTCGCGCTCGATGCCCTTGTCGATCTCGGCCAGGCGCTTGCCGAAGCGCGACTTGACGCTGTCGCGCAGCACGTAGCGTGCGACCAGCATCGCCAGCGTCGCGCCGATCGACGACGCGAAGGACACGACGATGGTGCCGACCACGAGTCCGAAGATCGCGCCGCCGGCGAGGGTGATGATCGCCGCACCGGGCAGCGACAGCGCGGTGACCGCGACGTACATGCCGAAGTAGCCGGCCAGCACCAGCAGCGGGCGCTCGGCGTACAACGCCGCGAACTCGCTCTGCGCGCCCTTCAGGTAGTCCAGGCTGAAGAAGCGGCCGAGGTCGAAGGCGAAGAAAGCCACGACCAGGGCCAGCACGCCGACGACCAGGGCGAATTTCTGCTTGTTCATTCTTGCTCCGTGTCGCTGGCCCGGTCAGTCGCCGGAACCCGTCCGATCTTACGTGCGCAGCACGCGCCAGGCACCGATCAGTCGCGTCAGCACGGTCAGCGCGCACAGTGCCGAGAAGCCGTAGGCGAGCAGGTCGAACCAGCCCGGGAACAGGCACATCAGCACGAAGCAGGCGATCGTCTCGGTGCCCTCCGTCAGCCCGCCCAGGTAGTACAGGCCCTTGCTCGGGTAGGCCTCGCTCTTCAGCCCGCGCTTCTCGGCGAACACCGCGAAGGCGAGGAAGCTGGACCCGGTGCCGACGAAGGCCGCGAGCAACACGGCCGCCGGCAGCGCGTTGGCTGCGGGGTGGGCGATGGCGAAGGCGAGCGGGATGCTGGCGTAGAAGAGGAAGTCGAGCGCGATGTCGAGGAAGGCGCCGCGGTCGGTCGGCCGCGTCAGCCGCGCGACGGTGCCGTCCAGGCCGTCGCACAGGCGGCTGGCGAGCAGCAGCGCCAGGCCGGTGAACCAGGCCTGCATCGCGATCGCGGCCGCCGCCGCGATGCCGATGCCGAAGCCGGTGAGGGTGAGCGCATCGGCGCCGACGCCGAACCGTACCAGGCCGCGGCCGATCCGGTCGAGCACGGGCCGCAGCAGGCCGAGCGCGGCGCGGTCAAGCATCGCCGGCCTCGATCGGCGGCACATCGGGCAGGCGCACGATGCGCGCGCCCTCGGGCACGTCCTGCGGGTCGTGCGTGACCAGCACTGCCGGCACGCGGTGCTCGCGCAGCGCGCGCCAGGTGAAGTCGCGCATGCGCGCACGCAGCGCCTGGTCCAGGCGCGAGAACGGCTCGTCGAGCAGCAATGCGCGCGGGTCGGCCAGCAGCGCACGCATCAGCGACACGCGCGCGCGCTGGCCGCCGGACAGCTCGGCCGGCCGGCGATCGCCGTAGCCGGGCAGTTCGGCTTCGGCCAGCGCGGCGTCGACCCGCGCCAGCCGCTCGGCGCGGCGCCCTGCGGGCAGCGCGAACAGCAGGTTCTCGCGCACGCTCAGGTGCGGGAACAGCAGGTCGTCCTGGAACAGCAGGCCGATGCGGCGCCGCTCGACCGGCCAGTCGCCGATGTCGTCGCCCTCCAGCCGCACGCGGCCATCCAGCACGAACGGTGGCTCGAGCAGGCCGGCCAGGCCGGCGAGCAGCGAACTCTTGCCGCTGCCGCTCTCGCCCATCACGACCAGCACCTCGCCGGGCGCGACGCGCGCGGTCAGCGGCGGCACCAGGTCGCGCTCGCCCAGACGCAGGTGCACGTCGTCGAGCTCAAGTGCCACGCCGTGCTCCGATCCAGGCGGCAGCGCCGAAGGCCAGCCCCGGCAACAGCGCCTGCAGCAGCGCGAACGCTGCGGCCAGCGAGCGCTGGCCGCCGCTGGCCAGCGTCACCGCTTCGGTGGTGATGGTCGGGTGCCGGCCGGCGCCGATGAACTGCGTGGCCAGGTACTGCGCGACGCTGACCGCGAAGCCGACCGCCAGCGCCGACGCCAGCGGCGCGGCCAGCAGCGGCCACTTGACTCGCCCCCAGAAGGCCCAGCGGCCGCGCCCGAGCGCCAGCGCGGTGTGCTCCAGTCGGCGATCGAAGGCGCGCCAGGCCGGGTGCAGGGTGATGAAGGTGTAGGGCAGCACGACGAGGACATGCACCCAGGCCATGCCGGCCAGGCTGCCGTCCAGGCGCAGCTGCAGCGCGCCCTGGTAGAGCCCGGCCATCAGCAGCAGGCCGGGCAGCACCAGCGGCGCCAGCACCACTGGCATCGCCCAGGCGTCCCAGCGCGCCGGCGCGGCCTCGAGCCAGGCCACCGTCAGGATCAATGCCATGACGCTGGCGAAGGCGGCCAGCGCCGCGGTGAACCACAGCGTGTCCGCCGCGTCGGCGACGCGCGCCCAGGCCGCCAGCCCGAGCTGCTGCGGCCACAGTGCTGGGAACGGCCACAGCGAGGCCAGGCTCAGCAGCAGCAGCGTGGCGATGACCAGCGCGTAGACCGCGGCCAGCGCCGGCAGGCTGGCCGCCGCCCAGGCGCCGCGCTGCGGCCC
>CALJUI010000181.1 GCA_937975735.1 uncultured Rubrivivax sp. | reverse complement strand
GATGCAAAGCCCTGGGCTCTAGACCGAAGTGCTACGAAACCTGGGGGCAGCGCACGTTCGCATTGGCAACTTCTTCCAAGGGGATCCCGTACAGGGAAGCCAAACTTGTCAAATACCAAAGCAGATCCCCGAACTCCTCTCGCAACTCCGTGCGAAAGGCCGGATTGGCCTTCTGGAGCATGAGCTTCTTCATCATGCTGTGAAGGTCACCGACCTCGCCAACCAGGCCCATAAGCGAAACAACTCTGGATCGCCGCTCGTCGGTGCGTTCCACTATTGCTTGGTATTCGGCGAAACTCGTAACTGCTGGGAGACCGGCAACAGCCGATCCACTCTTGGTTGACTTCGTACTCCTCGTTGGCGGTCGGACTGCCATTTCTTCTCCCTGGTTCGCGCGGCTGGATTGCGCACACGCGACCAGCACGTTAGGACAGTGAGCGGCAGCCTAGGATGCGCAAGTACACATCCAATCTTGTCTCCACTGTGGACCGCAATGGCCAATGCGCACAATGACTGCTTACTAGCAGTCACCGCGACTATGCCCGACGGCAACCGGCGACCGCAACCGCTTCGAAGTTGTCGCCCGCCATCCCGCCGCTACGGCGCATCCCCCGTCAGCCTTCGAAACGCCACGAACTCCCGTCGCGTTCGCGGCCCGTAGGTGGCAAAGCTCGGGCGCGGGTCGTTCAGGTAGTCGAGCCGGCTCTTCTGCACGCGGTCCTTGGCGAGCTTGCGGCGCATCACCGCGGCGTCCATGCCGTACACGCGGGCCGCGTTCAGGCCGAAGATCTTGCGCTTGATGGACGGCGTCAGCGCCGGGTAGCCGAAGCGCTGCTGGAACTCGGCGCTGATCTGGAAGGCGCGGAAGGCCTGGATCTGGTCCTGCGGGCTGCCGTACCAGATCGAGTCGGTGCCCCACAGGATGCGGTCTTCGCCGAAGGTCAGCAGCAGCTTGCCCAGCAGGTGCGCCGCCTGGTCGGGGTCGCGCATCAGGAAGCGCCAGGTGCTGCCGAGTTCGGCATAGACGTTCGTCGGGTTGCCGGCCTCGCGCACCGAGCGGATCAGCGCGTCGACGCCGAACCCGGCCTGGGCGTCGTACGGGCCTTCCTTGCGCTGCGTGTCGAAGCCCGAGTGGTAGACGAGGAAGTTCATGTCGGGGTGGCGCTTGCCCGCCGGGCCGAGGTCGCGCGACGACGAGAACTCGTACCCGCGCGACCCGAAGGCCAGCCCCTTGTGCACGGCGATGTTGCGCACGCCCAGCGTGCGGGCGCGCTCGATGAAGGGCGTGCCGAAGCGCTCGTCGTCCAGGAAGAAGCCGGCCGCGCCGTCCCTGGGCCCGAACTGCGTGTAGGTCTTGAACGCGCTGATGCGCCCGCGCGCGCCCTCCACCTGCGCGGCCATGCCGTCGATCTCGCCGGGCAGCGTGGGCATGCAGCGGCCGTGCAGCAGCAGCCGTTCCGTGCCGTCGAGCGCGTTGGCGGCCAGCCGCGTGGCGCCGGCGGCCTCGAAGTCCAGCGGGTTGGTGTCGGCGCCGCCGGGCACGTGCGACAGCACGCCCATCACGGTGTCGCTGTCGTGGAACACGTCCTTGAGCAAGGCGTCCGCGGAAAAGCACTCGATGTGGTCGGCCTTGCCGCAGTTGGCGTTGGGCAGGCCGCGGAAGGCGTTGGGCCCGGCCTTGGCGCGCCAGGCGCCGCGCGGGTTCACGTGGTGCAGCTGGACGTCGAAGATGAACTCGTCGCCGCCCACCGCCTCCTTCGCCTCGGCCGGCTCGAAGCGGCCCTCGCGCGGCACGTCGAAGGCGCCGCCGCGCTGGCCGGCGGCCGCGAAGGCCTGGTTGAACGCGGACAGCGTGGCCGCCGCGCCCAGCATCGACGTCAGGTAGCGCCGCCGCGGCAGCGCCAGCTTCCGCGCGGCGTCGCCGATCTGCTCCAGCGCCAACGCGCGCGCGTGGCGCGCCGCGGGCGGCAGCGGCACCGGCGCGAATTCGCCGTTGCTGGTGCTGTCGAGCTTGATCGGCAGCGCGGTCGGGGCGGGGGCGTCGTCTGGCTTCATCGGCGAACGATAGGCGCTGCGCGGGGGGCTGCCAAGGGCGCGTCGTCGCCGGCGGGCGATCCGATGCGCGGACGAAGTTCGGCGGCGCCCGTGCGGCTCTGCCGCCGTTTGGCGGGCACCTTGCGATTCGTCAAGACCCGATTCGGCATGGGGTGTTGAATGGTTTCGACACATCGGAATGCGGGACGGGCAACGCATGGGTACACGAGAGGAAGAGACCGCGCGCGGCGGGGCGTCGAGCCGGCCAGGGGTGGCTTGGCCTGGGGTTCATGCCGTTCTCGTCGGCGTGATGCTCTGGCTGCTCGCGGCCGCGTCCACGGCATCCACGCCGCCGTTGCAGGGCGTCATGCGCGTCGAGGCGGGCGACGTGCAAGGTTCGGGATTCATCGTGCGCATCGCCGCCGAGGGCGCTTACGTCGTGACGGCGGCGCATGTCGTCAAAGGCGTCAAGCGCCCGCGCGTGGCGCTGGCCGACGCCCCGAGCGCCTGGATCGACGCCGAGACGCTGCGGCTCGACGCGCTGGATGCGGACGGGCTGGCTGTCCTGCTCGTCCCCGCCTCGTCGCTGCAGGGCCGCCGGGCGCAGAAGCTGCCCCTGTCGGCCGCGCCGGCGTCGCCGGCGGACGATGTCCTCGTCGTCGGCTTTCCGCGCGTCATGGCAGGGCTGTCGATGCTCCCCGGACGCGTGACGCTGCGTCCGTCCAACCTGGTGTTCAGCCAGGCGCTGCCGGAGGGCTTCTCGGGCAGCCCGATGCTGGTCGATGGGCGGGTGGTCGGCGTCGTCACGAGCACGCTGCGCGACAACGGCCTGGGGGTGCCGGTGGGCGTGGTGCGCGAGTTCCTTCGCGGCGCCAGCGTGCGGCTCGCGCCGCAGATGGCTGCGGCCTTCGTCCGCGAGTGGGGCCGCGAGGGCAGTGGCGCAGGTGAGTTCCTGCGGCCCTGGGGCATCGCCGCCGCGTGGTCGACCGACCGGGTCTATGTCCTGGACTCCTTCCGCAACGACGTGCAGGTGTTCAGCCGCACCGGCCGTCTGCTCGAGCGCCTCGCGGTGCCGGTACGCGGTGACTTCCTGGCAGCCGACTCCAACGGCCTGCTGCATGTGCTCAACAGCGATACCCGTGGCCGCGGCAACCGCGTCGAGGTCTTCGCGCCCGGCGCTGCCACTCCGCGTCGCTCCTTCCCGATCGCGGCCGCGTCGCCGCGGGCGATCGACACCGACATCTACGGCCGCGACATCTACGTCACCGACATCAAGGGCCAGCGCGTGCTGCGCTACGACGAGCACGGGGCCTTGTCCGCCCAGTGGGGCGGGCCGGGCAGCGGGCCCGCGCAGTTCCGGGATCCGTGGGGCGTTGCGGTGGACCGCTACCGCACGCGCCGGATCTACGTCGCAGACACCGGCAACGACCGTGTCCAGGCGTTCACCCGGGACGGTCGACTGCTGGCGACCTGGGGCGAGAAGGGCAGTGCCGACGGCCAGTTCGACAGCCCGATCGACATCGCGGTCGACACCTCGCACGGCTACGTCTACGTGCTGGACCGGAACAACACGCGCGTCCAGGTCTTCACGCCCGACGGGGAGTTCCTCGGCAAGTGGGGTGCGCCAGGCGCCGGGCCGGGCGAGTTCGTCGACCCCTACGGCATCGACATCGACGGCGAGGGCACGGTCTACGTGCTGGACACCGGCAACCGACGCGTTCAGGTGTTCCGGCTGCAGTGGGAGTAGCCGGTTGATCGCGGGGCGCATTCCCGGACCGTCGCCGCGCGCGCGCTGGCCGCGACGCGCCGCCATCGCCGCCTTGTCTCTGTGGGCCGGGCTGGCGGTTGCGGCGCCGTCGGCGCTGGAGTACCAGGATCGCGGTGACCGCCACGAGGGGATCCGGCCGCGGCCGGTCGGCGGGGCCGACATCGAGGTCATCTCGTTCCGCGTCGACCATCGCGAGCGGGCGCAGGCGATGCCCGAACGGCTCGCGCTGCGGTTCTTCCTGCACGAGGCGAGCGAAGTGGCGCTGACGGTCCGCGAACTCGAGTACCGGCACTACTACTGGCTGGACGAGGTTCGCGCCGGCCCGTGGCGCGCCGGCTACGGCAACGTCTTCGAGTGGCCGACCGCCGACGTGCTGCGCCGGCTCGACGGCGTGGGTGTTGGCGATCTCGGCGTCGTCGCCCGCGTCGGCGCGGGGGCCCAGGGCCCGTCGAAGCGCGAGCGCCTGGCTCCGGTCATCCTCTACCAGGGGGCGCCGCCGACCGTCGTGAAGGCCTACCTGCTCACCGCGCGGACGAACACACCGGCGTCCCTGGGCTGCACGGTGCACGAGGCCGACAGCTCGCGCGAGGTCTTTCGCCAGCTGTTTGCGCTGGTCCACGCGGGCGAGAACTTCACCTGCCGCTGGGATTCGTCTGCCGCGCCCGACGGCCCCTACCGGTTGGTCCTGGAGGGCACGTCGCTCGACACGAACGACCCCCTCAAGCTGTCGATCGACTTCCATCACCGCGCGGCGGTCCGATGACAGGCACGGCACGGCGAACCCTCCGCATCGGTCTCTTGGTGGCTGCGCTGGCCCTGCCGAGCGTCGTCGCCGGCGTGGCGGCCATCTGGCTGAGCCGGACGCACGTTCCCACGCGCGTGCACCTCACGGCGACGGTCGAGCGCCTGAACCTGACCGTGGGCGGCGTCGAGCCTGCCCGCGTCGTTCACGGGGCTTCGTTCCAGTCACTGCAGGCGACACGGTTCTCGCGGGTCCGGATCACCGCGCCGGCCCGCGTGGAGCGGTTGATGCCGGCCCGGGATCGATCCGGGGTGGCAACGTCACCGGCCTGGGTGGCGTTGCGCCACGGGCCCGAGGTCGAGATCGAGGCGCCGCGGGCGGACCTGCACCCGTCGGTGACGTTCGCCACGACGGTCGCCGACGCAGACGGGGGCCGGCACGGCCGCGTGACGATCGGCGCCGTCTCACCCGGCGCCGAGGTGACGGTCGATGCCAGCGGCGGACGCCAGGTGAGCGTGATCGGGGTCGGCGTAGGCGCCGGGCGCGTCGTCGCCGACGTCGACCCGGGGCGCCACTTCGAGTTGGCCCTGGTCAACGCCAGGCTCGCCGGCGCGGATCTCGACGCGCCCGAACCGTCGGAGAGCCTGCGTGTCGGGCTGTCGAACGCCTCGCCGACGATCCGCGTCGAGGGCGGACCGCAGTCACTCGCCGTACGCCTGATGCTCGCGGCCGCCCCGGCGGATGGAGATCGCCCGCTGCTGTCGGATCCGCTGCCGTTTCGTCGGATCGCGTTCGAGCGCGAAGGCCTCGACGGGACCCCGGTCTCGACGCTGCTCGCGCAGGCCGAGTTGCGCTACCTCGACCACCCGTCCGTTCCAGCGCGCAGCATTCCGCCGGGCCACTTCATCCACATGGAGCCCGAGGCGGCCGTGATCACGGTGCTGGCCGCCACGAGACTGGGATCGCAGGCCGCGTTGCGGCTGGAGCTCAGCGGGCGGATGGCGGCGTTGCGCAGCGGCGCGCAAGCCGACGTCCCGCCGATCGATCACCGACTGACGCGGTTCGAAGTGCTGAAGGCCGACCCGACGCTGATTGCGTTGCTCGCCGTGGCTGGATGGGTCTTTGCCACGACGCTGGCGGCGTGGCGGCTGTGGAAGGATGTCGCGACCAGCGCTTGACGCGATGCGTGAAGGGGCAGCGGGGCACGGTCGGGCGCGAACCTTCGGTTCGCGGCGCCGTGCCGACTGACACCAATCGCCGCAATGTCGACATCGGGCCGTCGAGCCAACCATCTGCGTGCGGTCACTGGCGCTCGTTGAACCGACGCTGGACCAAGCTTCGAGCTCACAGCTTGTCGTGCTTCCTGCTGTTCCCCCGCGCCTTGTCCACCGGGTAGCGCACGGCATTGCGCTTCAGCTTGGCCTGCGCCGCGGCCACCGGGTCGATGCCCAGCACGTTGCCCAGCTGCACCAGGTACAGCAGCACGTCGGCCATCTCTTCGGTGACGGCGGCGCGCTGCTCGGGGCTCAGGTTGCGGCTTTCCGCCTCGGTCATCCACTGGAAGGGCTCCAGCAGCTCGGCAGCTTCCACGATCAGCGCGCTGGCGATGTTCTTCGGCGCATGGAACTGGTGCCAGTCGCGCTCGATGGCGAAGGCGTCGACGGCGCGGGTCAGGGCTCGCAGCGAGTCGGGCGGGTCGATGGGGTCGGCTGGCATGGGGTGGCGGGCCGCGGCGGCGGCGCGTGTGCGCAGGGGCGCCTGGGGGTGTCGCCGACTATGCCATGCGCCCCGCGCGCGCCCTGGCCACGGGCCGCCCGCGAGGCGCAGGCGCACTGCAGATTGGGGGGAGGCGCTTGACGCAGGGCGCCGCATCGGTGAATGGATGGCCTTCGGCCGCACGGCGCCCGCCGTGCCCGCCCTCACCGGGAGCCTGCCATGCACACGCCACGCCCTGCCCGCCGTGCCCGCCTCGGGGTCCTGGCCGCCTGCCTCCTGCCGCTGGCCGCCGTGCCAACCGCCTCCGCCGCCGTCGTCGACTGGGTGGGCACGAGCAGCTTCTGGGACCTGGTGGCCAACTGGAGCCCCGGGCTGCCGGCGGGGGGCGACGACGTGCGCATCGACGTGGCCGGCACGCACACGGTCACGGTGCGCGTCAATGGCGGGCCGTTCAGCGTCAACAGCATCACCATGACCGGCGACGAGCTGCTGTCCATCACCACCGGCACGCTGACGCTGGCCGGCCTGGCCACGGCGGACAACCCTGCCGGCACCAGCGTGCTCAACCGCTTCACGCAGGCCGGCGGCACGCTCGGTGGCGCCGGCGCGCTGGTGGTCACGGGCAACGCCACGCTGGCCGGCGTCCAGACCGGCAGCGGCCACACGACGCTGCAGGGCGCCACCGCGATGGGCAACCTGCACCTGGACGCCGGCCGCATGCTGCGCAACGAGGGCACGGTGACGATGACCGGCAGCATGAACCTCAACCTGACCGACACGGCAGGCACCGGGCGCGTCGACAACGCGGGCACCTTCGACGTGCGCACCTTCAACCACGGCATCGTGGCCGGCAACTTCGGCAGCGACCCCGGCAGCGCGGCGCGGTTCGACAACAGCGGCACCTTCCGCAAGAGCACCGGCGCCGGTGCCTATGGCGTGGCGGTGGCCTTCCACAACCTGGCCCAGGGCACGGTGGACGTGCTGGCCGGCAGCTTCTCGTTCTCCGGCGGCGGCAGCAACGCCGGCACCAACACGATGGCCACGGGCGCCACCATGACGCTGTCCGGCGGCACGCACGCGGTGGGTGCCGGCGCCAGCTTCACCGGCGCCGGCACGCTGGCGCTGACCGGTGCGGCCACCGTCCTGGACCTGCTGGCGCCGACCACGGTGCACAGGCGCTTCACGATGAGCGGCGGCACGGTCCGCGGCGAGGACCTGACGCTGAACGGCCCGGTGGTGATCGGCATCTCGTCGTCGCTGGGCGTGATGAGCGGCGCGGCGACGACGCGGCTCACGGGCGCCAGCACCGTCGGCGGCGGCGTCAACAACCCGTTCGGGCTGGACGCCGGCCGCGTGCTGCGCAACGAGGGCGCGATGGTGATCAACGGCGTGCTGGACCTGAACCGGCTGAACGCTACAGGGGCCGGACGCATCGTCAATGCCGCCGGCGCGACGATCGACGTGCAGACCTTCAACCAATCGATCCACGCCACCGACCACAGCGCCACCAACCCGCTGGACAACGGCACCGACGCGCTGATCGACAACGCCGGCACCTTCCGCAAGAGCACGGTGGGCAACTACAGCATCTTCGTGCGTTTCGAGAACACCGGCGTCGTCGACGTGACCGCCGGCAGCCTGACGTTCTTCGGCGGCCTGACCAATGCCGGCACGCTGCGCGTGGGCGCGGGCACGACGCTCACGCTGGGCGCGCCCGGCTTCGTCAACACCGGCACGATCGCCGGCCACGGCACGGTGGTGGCGTCGGGGGGCGCGCTGCTCAACCAGGGCCTCGTGGCACCGGGCACGTCGACCGGGCAGCTGAGCTTCACCGGGGCGCTGACGCTGGACGACGCCGGCGTCGTGGCCCTCGAGCTCGCCGAGCCG
>CALJUI010000180.1 GCA_937975735.1 uncultured Rubrivivax sp. | reverse complement strand
GGACCGGCTCCTCGGTGCTGGCCAGGCGCAGGCCCGGCGTCGCCGGTGCCGGCCCCGCCTCGCCCGGCGCCTCGTCGGTCGGCGCCGGGAAGGCCATGCCCTGGCCGTTCTCGCGGGCATAGATCGCCACCACGTGGTCGACCGGGACCGCGATGTCGCGCGACACGCCGCCGAAGCGGGCCTTGAACTCGATCAGTTCGTTGCCGAGCTTCAGGCCGGTGGTCGCCTCGAAGCCGATGTTGAGCACGATCTCGTGGTTCTTCACGTACTCCATCGGCACCTGCACGCGCTGGTCCACGAAGACCGCGATGTAGGGCGTGAAGCCGTTGTCGGTGCACCAGTCGTGCAGCGCACGCAGAAGGTACGGACGGGTCGAGGTGCCGGGATGGTCGGCGCTCGGCGGCGAGGTCATGCGGAAATCTTACTTGCGCATCACCTTTTCGGAAGGCGTCAGCGCCTCGATGTAGGCGGGCCGCGAGAAGATGCGCTCGGCGTACTTCAGCAGCGGCACCGCGTTCTTCGACAGGTCGATGCCGTAGTAGTCCAGCCGCCACAGCAGCGGTGCGATCGCGACGTCGAGCATCGAGAAGTCGTCGCCGAGCATGAACTTGTTCTTCAGGAAGATCGGCGCGAGCTGCAGCAGCCGCTCGCGGATCGACGCGCGTGCCTTCTCGAGTTGCTTGTCGGTGGCCTTGCCGCCGCGTCCCTCGAGCAGGTTCACGTGGGCGAACAACTCCTTCTCGAAGTTGAACAGGAACAGCCGCACGCGGGCGCGCGCCACCGGGTCGCCAGGCATCAGCTGCGGGTGCGGGAAGCGCTCGTCGATGTACTCGTTGATGATGTGCGACTCGTACAGGATCAGATCCCGCTCGACGAGGATCGGCACCTCGTTGTACGGGTTCATCAGCGCGATGTCCTCGGGCTTGGCGAACAGGTCGACGTCGCGGATCTCGAAGTCCATGCCCTTCTCGAACAGCACGAAGCGGCACCGGTGCGAGTAGGGGCAGGTGGTCCCGGAATACAGCACCATCATGGCGGCGCCCTCCCAATCAATCAGCTAGGGGACCGCAAGGTCCCGGAGAAATGAAACCGCGCAGCAGGCGGGCCCGCTGCGCGTTCGAACCGGCCCGTCGAGCCGACGGGCCGGCGGACTACTTGATGTCCTTCCAGAAGGCGGCGTTCAGGCGCCAGGCGATGACGGTGAACACGCCCAGGAAGAGCAGCACCCAGACGCCGAGTTTCACGCGCTGTCCCTGGACCGGCTCGCTCATCCACTGCATGAAGGCGACGAGATCGGCGATCGTCTGGTCGTACTCGTTCGCCGACATCGTGCCCGGCTTGACCGTTTCCCAGCGGCCGGTCCAGACCTCGGTCTCCTGCCCGTGCGACATGACCTTCTCGAAGACCGGCCGGCGCTCGCCCTGGAGCTCCCACAGCACGTGCGGCATCGCCACGCTCGGGAACGCGAGGTTGTTCCAGCCGGTGGCCTTGCTGGCGTCGCGGTAGTAGGTGCGCAGGTAGGTATAGAGGTAGTCGGCGCCGGATCCCTGGCCCGCAGCCGAGCGCGAGCGCGCGATCACGGTCAGGTCGGGCGGCTGGGCGCCGAACCACTTCTTGGCCTGCTGCGCGTCCATCGTCACCTTCATCAGGTCGCCGACCTTGGCGCCGGCGAACATCAGGTTGTTGGCGATCTGGTCGTCGGTCAGGCCGATGTCGCGCAGCCGGTTGTAGCGCATGAACTCCGCGCCATGGCAGTTCAGGCAGTAGTTGACGAAGGTCTTGGCGCCGCTCTGCAGCGCCGTCATGTCGGTCAACTTCTCGGTCGGGAACTTGTCCCAGGCGATGCCGCCACCGGCGGCCTGGGCGCCGCCGGCGACCAGGGAAAGCGCCGCCGCCAGCGACAGGATCAGCTTCTTCATCGGATTCATCGGGTGCTCCGCCTGTGGCATCAATGCGGCTGGAAGGTCACGCGTTCGGGGACCGGCTTGAACTGGCCGAGCTGGCTCCACCAGGGCATCAGCACGAAGAAGCCGAAGTAGAAGATCGTCCCGGCCTGCGCGACCAGCGTGCCGACATCGGACGGCGGCTGGATGCCCAGGTAGCCGAGCACGAACATGTCGACCACGAAGATGCCGTACATCACCTTGTGCCAGTCCGGCCGGTAGCGGATCGACTTGGCCGGGCTGTGGTCCAGCCAGGGCAGGAAGAACATGATGACCACCGCGCCGCCCATCACCACGACGCCCCAGAACTTGGCGTCGAAGGTCTTCAGCAGCACCGCCGTCACGACCGCCGCCACCACGACGCCGATCTTGACCTTGCCCGACAGCTGGGTGCGCAGCACGATCGCCAGCGCGCCCAGCAGCACCAGGCCGGCGAAGACGTTGACCATCGGGTCGGTCGTCGCGCGCAGCATGGAGTAGTAGGGCGTGAAGTACCAGACCGGGGCGATGTGCGCCGGCGTCTTCAGCGGGTCGGCCGGGATGAAGTTGTTGTATTCGAGGAAGTAGCCGCCCATTTCCGGCGCGAAGAAGATGATCGCGCTGAAGATCATCAGGAACACCGACACGCCGAGGATGTCGTGCACGGTGTAGTAGGGGTGGAACGGGATGCCGTCCAGGGGCTTGCCGCTCGAATCCTTCTTGGCCTTGATCTCGACGCCGTCCGGGTTGTTCGACCCGACCTCGTGCAGCGCGATGATGTGCGCCGCCACCAGGCCCAGCAGCACCAGCGGGATCGCGATCACGTGGAAGCTGAAGAAGCGGTTCAGCGTCGCGTCGCCGACGACGAAGTCGCCCCGGATCAGCAGCGCCAGGTCCTCGCCGACGAAGGGCACGGCGGCGAACAGGTTGACGATGACCTGCGCGCCCCAGTAGCTCATCTGGCCCCAGGGCAGCAGGTAGCCGAAGAAGGCCTCGGCCATCAGGCAAAGGAAGATCAGGCAGCCGAAGATCCACACCAGCTCGCGCGGCTTGCGGTAGCTGCCGTACAGCATGCCGCGGAACATGTGCAGGTAGACCACGACGAAGAACGCGCTGGCGCCGGTGGAGTGCATGTAGCGCACCAGCCAGCCCCAGGGCACGTCGCGCATGATGTACTCGACCGACGCGAAGGCCAGCGCCGCGTCCGGCTTGTAGTGCATCACCAGGAAGATGCCGGTGACGATCTGGATCACCAGCACGAGCAGCGCCAGCGAGCCGAAGAAGTACCAGAAGTTGAAGTTCTTCGGCGCGTAGTACTCGGACAGATGCTCCTTGTACAGCTTGGTCGCGGGGAACCGGTTGTCCACCCACGTCATGAACTTCTGCCCGACCGGTGCGTCGGCGGGGGCCACCTTGAATTCAGCCATTCGATTGACCTCTGCTTCCTGTGAAGACCGCTCAGGCCTTCTTGTCTTCGCCGATCAGCAGCACCGTGTCGGACAGGTACATGTGCGGCGGCACCTCGAGGTTGTCGGGCGCGGGCTTGTTCTTGAACACCCGGCCGGCGAAGTCGAAGGTCGACCCGTGGCAGGGGCACAGGAAACCACCCTGCCAGTCATCCGGCAGCGACGGCTGCGCACCGGGCTGGAACTTGTCGACCGGCGAGCAGCCGAGGTGCGAGCAGATGCCGACCGCCACGAAGTACTCCGGCTTGATGGAGCGATGGTCGTTCTTCGCGTAGTCGGGCGTGGGGTAGTTCTTGCGCTCGGAGTCCGGGTCCGCGACCTGCGCCTCGGTCTTGGCCAGCGAGGCGATCTGTTCCTGCGTCCGGCGCATCACCCAGACCGGCTTGCCACGCCACTCGACGGTCAGCTTCTCGCCCGGCTGCAGCGCGCCGATGTCCACCCGCACCGGAGCACCGGCGGCCTTCGCACGCTCCGAGGGCTGGAAGGAACTGACGAAGGGGACCGCGGTCGCCACGCCGCCGACGGCGCCGGCGCCGCAGGTGATGGCGATCCATTGGCGTCGGCTTTTGTCGAGTGCAGCATCGCTCATGGACGTCCTCTGATCTGTCTAGTCATTCGGGTCAACCCGGGATTCTAGCCGAGGGCCCCGGCAGCCCTCCGACGGAATAACCGGGCGCTCGACGATGGAGGCACAATGCGTCGCGCCGCGTCCCCGCGCCGGGGCCCGGCGTCCCCAAGAACCAGACACGAGGAGTTCGCACAATGAGTTTCGCATCGGAGTTCAAGGAGTTCGCCCTCAAGGGCAACGTCATGGACCTGGCCGTCGGCGTGATCATCGGCGCCGCCTTCGGCAAGATCGTCAGCTCGCTCACCGACGACGTGATCATGCCGATCGTCAGCAAGATCTTCGGCGGGCTGGACTTCTCCAACTACTTCATCCCGCTGGCCGGCCAGACCGAGACCGTGCTGGCCGAGGCCAAGAAGCAGGGCGCCGTGCTGGCCTACGGCAATTTCCTGACGATCGCGATCAACTTCATCATCCTCGCCTTCATCATCTTCCTGATGGTCAAGCAGATGAACCGGCTCAAGCGCGAGGCTCCGCCGCCGGCGCCGGCAGCGCCGCCCGAGGACGTGGTGCTGCTGCGCGAGATCCGCGACGCCCTGAAGAAGTAGCCGCGCGAACTGCGCCGTCCCGGCGCCGCTATTTGTAACCCGGAGCGCGGGCGGGCTGGCGCATACTTCCCCAAGCCATGCCCGCGCCGCCGCCATCGATGCCCCACCGCCTGCCTGCGCTGCTCGAGCAGGCGGCGCAGCGGGTCAAGCTCGCGGCACGCGCGGCCACCGAGCGCACCGTCGAAGGGCTGGGCCTGGCCGCGCTGGCCAGCGCCAACGTCTTTCAGCGCGACGGCCTGCTGCACGCGCAGTTCGAGTTGAACCGCAAGTCGGCGGTCTTCGCGCTGACCTTCAACGAGGCCTTCGACGACCGCCTGCGGCGCGAGTGCGCCCCGCGCGGGCGCGAGGGGGCCCAGGAGACCAACTGGGACGCGCTCAGCCTGGTCGACGACCAGGAGGTCGAGCGCGGCGTCGCCGCCGAACGCTTCGGCCTGGAGGTCACCCACAACTGCGAGTGGGAGTTGCGCGAGCTCGAGGCCTATCTCGGCCCCCTGCTCGGCGCGGCGCGCGAGGCCAATCCGCTGCGGCCCGAGGCGATCGGGCTGGCGATGCTCGGTGGCATCGACGCGGTGTCCGACCGCGCCGAGATCCGCGAGGTGCTGCGCACCGAACTCGGGCGCACGTTGGCGCGCGAGATGCAGGGCACCTACCAGTCGATCATCGCAGAGCTGCGCTCGGCCGGCGTCAAGCCCGCCGGCCTGACCGTGCGCGCGCAGGCCGAGTTCTGCCGCTACACCTCGGGCTACGACACCCTCGACCGCGCCGCCGGGCCCGACCCGCAGGCGCACGAGCGCGTCAGTTCGCGCTCCGCGGGCCTGGGCTCGCACCACGGGCCGATTTCGGGCGCCGGGCGCTTCGGCCCCAGCACCGGCGGCGGCTACCCGGCGTCGCGTGGCACGCCGCTGGGGCAGGTCGACGCCCAGCTGATGTCGCTGATCCGGCGGCTGGCCTACGTGGAGCCGATGACCGGCGGGGGCAGCGGCTGGTCGGAATCGGCCTCCGGGCACGGCATGCCCGGCAACCTGATCCGCGCCCATCGGGACGAGTTGCGCCAGGCATCCAAAGGGTCGCTCGACCACATGGTGATCGACGTGATCGGCATGCTGTTCGACCAGATCCTGTCGGACTCCAAGGTGCCGCCGCAGATGGCGCGTCAGATCGCGCGGCTGCAGCTGCCGGTGCTGCGCGCCGCGCTCGGCGACCCGACCTTCTTCTCGTCGCGACGCCACCCGGTGCGCCGCTTCGTCAACCGCGTCGCGTCGCTGGGCGCCGGCTTCGAGGACTTCGCGGAGGCCGACGCGCGGCGCTTCCTCGAGCGCGTGAAGGCGCTGGTCAACGACGTGGTCGAAGGCGAGTTCGACCAGATCGAGGTCTACGAGCGCAAGCTGCACGAGCTCGAGCAGTTCGTCGCCGAGATGGCCCGCGAGCAGGTCGACGCCGAGGGCGACACGACGCACGTGCTGGCCGAGAAGGAGACGATGCTGCGCATCCAGCAGCACTATGCCCAGCAACTGCACGGCGAGCTGAAGGACCTCGAGGGCCCGGAGTTCGTGCGCGAGTTCCTGACCGAGGTCTGGAGCCAGGTCCTGGTGCAGGCGGCGCAGCGGCACGGCGTCGGCAGCGAGCCGCTGAAGCGGCTGCGGGCCTGCGCCCGCGAGCTGTTCATGAGCGTGCAGCCCAAGGGCACGCCGCCGCAGCGCAAGGAGTTCCTGCAGCAGCTGCCGCGGCTGATGCAGAGCCTGAACGAGGGCATGGACCTGATCCACTGGCCCGAGTCGGCGCGCAAGGCCTTCTTCGGCCTGCTGCTGCCGGCCCACGCCGAGTCGCTCAAGGGCCAGGCGATGCGCACGCTCGACTACAACCTGCTCGCGCGGCGCGTCGAGGGCGCGTTCAACTCGGCGATGCCCAGCGCCGAGACGCTGCCGCCGGCGGCCAAGGAACTGCCGGTCCTCAACGACGCCATCGTGCTGCCCGCGTTCAGCGCCGAGGAGGCCGCGCGCATCGGCCTGATCGACGAGAGCAAGGTCGACTGGCAGCAACCGGTGGTCGAGGCGCCGGCGGCCGAGCCGGCGGTCACGGTCGAGGACATCGGCATCCAGGGCCTGCCCGCCCCCGACGAGGTCGAGCCGGCGCGCGGCGCCGACCTCGCCGAGCACGTGCAGCTCGGCGTCGTCTACCAGATGCACATCGACGACAGCTGGCAGAAGGTCAAGCTGTCGCACGTCAGCGCCGGCCGCGCCTTCTACGTCTTCACGCGCGGCAAGCGGCACCAGAAGACGATTTCGATGACGCACCGGATGCTGGTCCGGCTGTGCGAGACCGATCGCCTGCGCGCGATCGAGAGCGCCCACCTGCTCGAGCGCGCGACCGCGCGCGCCCGGCGCCAGCTCGCCGAGCTCAGCGCGGGCCGCTGAGCGCGCGCGCCATCCGCAGCGCCGCGATCAGGCTGGCCGGATCGGCCCGGCCGCGGCCGGCGATGTCGAACGCGGTGCCGTGGTCCGGGCTGGTGCGCACGAAGGGCAGGCCGAGCGTGACGTTGACGCCGTCCTCGACGCCCAGGTACTTCACCGGGATCAGCCCGTGGTCGTGGGTCATCGCGACCACCAGGTCGAATGCGCCTCGGCGCGTGCGCATGAAGACCGTGTCCGGCGGGTGCGGCCCGCTGGCGTCGATGCCCTCGGCCTGCGCAGCGCGCACCGCCGGCGCGATGAAGCGGATCTCCTCGTCGCCGAACAGGCCGCCCTCGCCGGCGTGCGGGTTGAGCCCGGCGACCGCGATGCGCGGCCTCGGCTGGCCCCAGCCGGCGGCAGCGCGGTGGGCGATGCGCAGGGTCTCGAGCACGCGGTCGAAGTCGAGCGCGGCGATCGCGTCGCGCAGCGACAGGTGGATCGTCGCCAGCACCACGCGCAGTTCCGGGTTGGCGAGCATCATGCGCACCGAAGGCGGGCCGGCCGGGTCGGCCAGCGCCTGCAGCATCTCGGTGTGGCCGGGATACGGCACGCCGGCGGCGGCCAGCGCCTCCTTGTGGATCGGCGCGGTGACTATCGCCCGGCCATCGCCGGCACGCACCGCCTGCACCGCAGCTTCGATGCAGGCGGCGGCGGCGGCACCGGCGATGCGGTCGATGCGGCCCCAGGGCAGATCGGCCAGGCCCGCCGGCAGCCCGGGCGGCTCCCAGACCGCCAGCGCGCCGGGCGGCACGCCGGGGTGATCGACCGGCCGGTCGACGACGGCCAGCGGTAGGGCGACCGTCGCGGCATGCATCGCCCGGCGCAGCACATCGACCTCGCCGACCACCAGGGCGTCGGCCAGCTCGCCACGCGCCGCCGCCTGGACGATGATCTCCGGCCCGATGCCGCAGGGATCGCCCATCGTGACGAGCAGCGGCTGCGCCATGGTCAGGCCGGGTTCGGCAGGTCGATGAACTCGTGCGTCAGCCCGAAGCGGCGAGCCACCTCGGCGGCGACCGCCGGCGCGCCGTAGCGTTCGGTGGCGTGGTGGCCGCAGGCGAGGAAGGCCACGCCGGTCTCGCGCGCCAGGTGGGCCTGGGGTTCGGAGACCTCGCCGGTCACGAAGGCATCGGCGCTGGCGTCGATCGCCGCCTCGAAGTAGCCCTGCGCACCGCCCGTGCACCAGGCGATGCGGCGAAGCGCCCGGCCGTCGCCGGGCAGGACCAGCGGCGCGCGGCCGAGCGTCGCCTCGACCCGCTGCGCGAAGCGGCCCAGGTCGGGCTCGGCGGCGACGCCGACGAAACCGAGGTCCTGCTCGCCGAAGCGGCCGTCGGCGCGCAGCCCGAGCCGCTCGCCCAGCTGGGCGTTGTTGCCGAGCGACTCGTGGGCGTCCAGCGGCAGGTGGTAGGCGAACAGGTTGACCTCGTGCGCCATCAGCCGGGCGATCCGCGCCTTCAGCCAGCCGGTCAGCCGGCCGTCCTGCCCGCGCCAGAACAGACCGTGGTGGACCAGCAGTGCGTCGGCGCCGGCGTCGATCGCCGAGTCGATGAGGTCCAGGCTCGCGGTCACGCCGGAGACCAGCCGGCGGATCTCGCGCCGGCCCTCGATCTGCAGACCGTTCGGCCCATAATCCTTGAACGCCTGCGGGTTGAGCAGCCCGTTCAGGCAGGACTCGATCTCACTGCGGTCGGCCATGCTGCCGCCCTCCTCCTTCGATGCGCAGAACCTGGCTTCTATTCTCGCAGGCCGTGACCGTCGCGGTCGCGCTGCTGTTCGTGCTGAGCACGCTCAAGCCGCAGTGGCTGGGCGACGGTGGCCGCGCCCCCGAGGTGCTGCCGCTGCCCACGCTGCGCACCGCCGCGCCGGCGCCGCGGGCCTCCGACGCCGCACCCGGCGCCACCGGCGAACTCGGCTACAGCACCGCCGCCGACCGTGCCGCGCCGGCCGTCGTCAGCATCGTCGCGAGCCGGATGGCGCGGCCCAACCCGCACCAGGACGACCCGCGCTTCCGCTTCTTCTTCGGCGACCGCCCGCCCCAGGCCCAGGTCGGTCTCGGCTCCGGCGTGATCGTGTCGCCGGAAGGCTATCTGCTAACCAACAACCACGTCATCGAAGGCGCCGACGAGATCGAGGTCCAGCGCGTCGACGGCCGCCAGGCCAGCGCGCGGTTGATCGGCACCGACCCCGAGACCGACCTGGCGGTGCTCAAGATCGAACTCGAACGGCTGCCGGTCATCACCCTCGGCAACCTGCGCTCGATGCGCGTCGGCGACGTGGTGCTGGCGATCGGCAACCCATTCAACGTCGGTCAGACGGTGACCGCGGGCATCGTCAGCGCGCTCGGCCGCAACCGACTCGGGCTGTCGACCTTCGAGAACTTCATCCAGACCGACGCGGCGATCAACCCCGGCAACTCCGGCGGCGCGCTGGTCGACGTGCAGGGGCAGCTGGTGGGCATCAACACCGCGATCTTCTCGCGCAGCGGCGGCAGCATGGGCATCGGCTTCGCGATCCCGGTCGACACGGCGCGGCAGGTGATGGAGGCGCTGATCCGCGACGGCCGCGTCACGCGCGGCTGGATCGGCGTCGAGCCGCGCGACCTCACACCGGAGTTCGTCGAGAGCTTCCGACTGCCGGTCAAGGAAGGCGTGCTGATCGCCGGTGTGCTGTCCGACGGTCCCGCCAGCCGAGGCGGCCTGAAGCCCGGCGACGTCGTGCGCCGGATCGACGGCAAGCCGGTGCCCGACACCGCCACGCTGCTCGCCGAGGTCGCCGCGCTGGCGCCGGCGCAGCGCATCCAGATCGAGGTCCAGCGCGGCGACCGGACGCTGACGCTGCCGGTCGAGGTCGGCCAGCGGCCGCCGATGCCGCGCACCGGCCGCTGAGTTGCGATCTCAGTCGGCTCCGGCGGTGTCTTCCGAACCGGCGGCGCGCTTCCTGGCGGCCAGCCGCGCGGCGATGATGCCGACCTCGTAGAGCAGGCACATCGGGATCGCCAGCGAGAGCTGCGAGATCACGTCCGGCGGCGTGACGATGGCCGCGACGATGAAGGCGCCGACGATGAAGTAGCCACGCGCGGTCTGAAGCTGCTCGATGCTGACCACGCCCACCCGCACGAGCACGATCACCGCGATCGGCACCTCGAACGCGATGCCGAAGACGAGGAACAGGGTCAGCACGAAGCCGAAGTACTGCTCGATGTCCGGCGCCGCGGTGATGCTGGCCGGCGCGAAGGCCTGGATGAACTGCGACATGCCGGGAATCACCAGGAAGTAGCAGAAGGCCACGCCGATGACGAACAGCAGCGTGCTGGAGATCACCAGCGGCAGCACCATCTTCTTCTCGTGCGAGTACAGGCCCGGCGCGACGAAGGCCCAGACCTGGTAGAGCACGTAGGGCAGCGCGACCATGAAGGCACACATCAGCGTGATCTTCAGCGGCACCAGGATCGGCGAGATCACGTTGGTTGCGATCAGCGTTGCGCCCTTGGGCAGGTGGGCCACCAGCGGCGCGGCGAGAAGATCGTAGAGCCCCGAAGGCCCCGGCCACAGCGCCAGCGCGCCGAAGCAGATGCCCACCGCGATCAGCGCGCGGATCATCCGGTCGCGCAGCTCGATCAGGTGCGAGACGAAGGGCGCTTCGGTGCCGGCGAGCTCGTCGCCGTCCTTGTCGTCGGAGGCCATCAGGACGACCGCGGCGGCCGGAAGCGCGCCACCCGCGCGGCGCCGGACTGCGCCTTGGCGCGCACGCCGTGGCGCTGCTTGTACCACTGCGGCATCGCGCCGCGCTTCAGGCGCCAGTTCTTCTTCGGGTGGCGGTAGCTCGGCTGCGGTGCGATGGTGGAGGACGACGAGGACGATCCCGGACCTTCGAGGCCGGCGGTCGCGCTGCGCCACTCCTGGTCGAAGGCCGTGCCGGCCTCCTGCACCTCGCGTTCGACCGACTGCTTCACGTCACGTGCGGCGTCCTCGAACTCGGTCTTCATCTTCTTCAGCTCTTCGAGCTCGATCGACCGGTTGACCTCGGCCTTGACGTCGGAGACGTAGCGCTGCGCCTTGCCGAACAGGTGGCCGACCGTGCGCGCCACCCGCGGCAGCTTCTCCGGGCCGATGACGATCAGGGCCACGGCGCCGATCAACGCGATCTTGTCGAATCCGAAGTC
This sequence comes from uncultured Rubrivivax sp., assembly GCA_937975735.1. GTDB lineage: Bacteria > Pseudomonadota > Gammaproteobacteria > Burkholderiales > Burkholderiaceae_C > Rubrivivax. The sequence continues at coordinate 7,461 of CALJUI010000180.1, read as the reverse complement.
GATCATGGGGGGCGATCAGGGTGCCCGCGGCACCCCGGAGCGGCTCAGCTCTTGCTCTTCGTCTCGACGTCGACGGTGTCGGCATCGGCCGCGCGCTTGGCCGCGACTTGGGGCGCCGGCGCGTTGGCCGCCGCCTCGTCGGCAACGTCGTTGGCGCCCTTGACGCCTTCCTTGAAGCCCTTGACCGCGCCGCCCAGGTCGGCGCCGATGTTCTTGAGCTTCTTGGTGCCGAAGATCAACACCACGACCAGCAAGACGATCAGCCAGTGCCAGATGCTGAAGGAACCCATGACATTTCTCCTGGTGAGGAACCGAACATTCTAGGGGAGCCGCCGGCTCAACCCTTCAGCCAGGGCCTTGGCCCGCCCATCACGTGCATGTGGAGGTGATAGACCTCCTGGCCGCCGTCCCGCCCCGTGTTGACCACGATGCGGAATCCCTCCTTCACCCCCAGCTCCCGCATCAGCTTCGGCGCCAGCGTCGACATCCGTCCGAGCAGTCCGGCGTGGGACTCGTCGATGTCGAACATCGTCGGGATGTGCCGCTTCGGGATGATCAGCACGTGCACCGGCGCCCAGGGGTTGATGTCGTGGAAGACCAGAAGTTCCTCGTCCTCGTAGGCCTTCTTCGCCGGGATCTGGCCGGCGACGATCTTGCAGAAGATGCAGTTCGGATCGGAACTCATGGTCATGCCCCTTCAGCCTCCTCGTTGTCCGTGGTGCCGGACTTGCGCAGCGCGAACTCCTCCAGGCCGGACAGGCCCTCGCGCCGCTCGAGCTCGGCCAGCACGTGGGCCGGCCGCCGGCCATGCGCGGCGAGCACGACCATCGTGTGGAACCACAGGTCGGCGACCTCGCCGACCAGCCGGTCGGCATCACCGTCCTTGGCCGCCATCACGACCTCGGTGGCCTCCTCGCCGACCTTCTTCAGCCGGGCGTCCTCGCCCTTGGCGAACAGGCGCGCGACGTAGCTGCGCTCGGGGTCGGCGCCGCGGCGCGACTCGATGACATCGGCCAGCCTGGCCAGGGTGTCGTTGGAAGGCATGTCGCTCAGGCCTTGTAGATCAGCTCGGGGTCCTTCAGCACCGGGTCCACGGTCGTCCAGCGGCCATTGTCGTAGCGCTGGAAAAAGCAGCTGTGACGGCCCGTGTGGCAGGCGATCGACGGGTCATGGCCCCGCTGCGTGACGCTCAGCAGCAGCACGTCCTGATCGCAGTCGAGCCGGATGTCGTGCACCTGCTGCACGTGGCCGGACGATTCGCCCTTGTGCCACAGCCGCCCGCGCGAACGGCTCCAGTAGACGGCCTCGCCGCGCCGCACGGTCTCGGCCAGCGCCTCGCGGTTCATCCAGGCCATCATCAGCACGTCCTTGCTGCCCTGCTCCTGGGCGATCACCGGCACCAGGCCGTCGGCGTCCCACTTCACGTTGTCGAGCCAGTCCATGGGCGCAGTCTAGTGGGTCGGCCCGGTGAAGGCGCGCTCCTCGGCCAGCCAGGCCAGCACCGGCAGCGTGCCCGGCAGCACCGGCGCCACCGTCACCGGCAGCGACTGCCAGGCCATGCGCTGGCCTTCGCGCATCTCGAACCCGCCCCGCCACTCGCGGACCTTGCAGAAGTGCAGGCGCACGCGCGCGTGCGGGTAGTCGACCATCTCGACCTTCCACGGTTCGGCCGGGCCGATGTGGATGCCCAACTCCTCGTGCAGCTCGCGCCGCAGCGCCGTGTCGACCGACTCGCCGGCCTCGAGCTTGCCGCCCGGGAACTCCCAGTGCCCGGCATAGACCTTGCCGTCGGGGCGCGAGGTCAGCAGGAAGCGGCCGTCCGTGTCGATCAACACGCCGACCGCGACGTCGACCGCTTCGCGCTCAGCCATCCCGCCGCCCCGCGTAGTCGCGCGCGAACTGGTAGGCCACCCGCCCGGACCGCGAGCCGCGCTCCAGCGCCCAGACCAGCGAGTCCTGTCGCGCCGCGGCAATCGCGTCCTCGTCGATGCCGAAGTGGCGCAGCCACTGCGCGACGATCGCCAGGTACTCGGCCTGCGTGAACGGATAGAAGCTGACCCACAGCCCGAAACGTTCGGACAGCGAGATCTTCTCCTCGACGACCTCGCCGGGATGCACCTCGCCGTCCTCGGTGTGCTGGTACGAGAGGTTCTCCTTCATGTACTCGGGCAGCAGGTGGCGGCGGTTGCTGGTGGCGTAGATCAGCACGTTGTCGCTGGCCTGCGCGACCGAACCGTCGAGCACCGACTTCAGTGCCTTGTAGCCGGGCTCGCCCTCGTCGAAGCTCAGATCGTCGCAGAACACGATGAAGCGCTCCGGCCGCGCGGCAACCAGGTCGACGAGGTCGGTCAGGTCCACGAGGTCGGCCTTGTCGACCTCGATCAGCCGCAGCCCCTGGCCGGCGTACTCGTTCAGCACGGCCTTGATCAGCGAGCTCTTGCCGGTCCCGCGCGCGCCGGTCAGCAGCACGTTGTTCGCGGGCCGGCCGGCGACGAACTGCGCCGTGTTGCGCACGAGGCGCTCCTTCTGCGGATCGATCTCCTTCAGGTCCGCCAGGCGGATCGTCGCGACATGGCGCACCGGCTCGATCGAGCCGGCGCCGCCGCGCTTGCGGTAGCGGAAGGCGCTGGCCGCGGCCCAGTCCGGCGCGGCGGGCGGGTGCGGCAGCACCGCTTCGAGGCGTTCGAGCAGCGCTTCGGCACGCAAGATCAGATGGTCGACGGCAGTCATGGCCGGAAGTGTATTCAGCCGGGCAGCGCGTGCACCTCGTCGCCGGCGATCGCATAGACCCGGTCGCCCGGCGAGCGCTCGATCACGTGCATGCCGGTGAAGTCGCCGAAGGCCGGCAGCACGCCGACGGCGGCGCCGAAGTGGAAGCAGGGCAGCCGCAGCCGGTCGCGCGCGCGGCCGCCGACCACCACGGCCGGGTGCCGGTGACCGGCCAACACGTAGGCGCCGGGCCGCGCCTGCGGGTGGTGCGCGAGCGCGAGCGGGCCGAGCGGCAGCGGTTCGTCGACGCAGTGAACGCCCCAGTCCGGCGGCGGGTCGCCGGCGTGGCGGTCGTGATTGCCGCGCACCAGCGTCAGCGCCAGCGCCGGATGCCGCGCGCGCCACGCCGACACCGCGGCCCAGGTGTCCGGCGCATGCGAACGCTCGGCGTGGATCAGGTCGCCGAGGAAGATCACGCGGCGCGCCGCGGTCGCGGCGATCGCCCGATCGAGCCGGGCCAGCGTCGCGCTCGTCGTGCCCTGCGGCACCGGCACACCCTGGCGGCGGAACGCCACCGCCTTGCCGAGGTGCACGTCGGCGACCAGCAGCGCGCTCTCAAAGGGCAGGAACAGCGCATGTTCGGCCAGCAGGTGCGCGCGCGCACCGGCGAGCTCGACCTGCACGCTCAGGCGGCCAGCCGCGCCAGCGCGATGTCGAGCTGCTCGGTCGGCAGCCGACGGAAGCCCGAGCGCGCGTAGCGCTGCAGGCGGCCGACGATGAAGGCGGTCAGTGCCGACGACAGGCCGTTGGCGTCGACCGTCGGCGTGGCCGAGCCGCGCGCCTCGGCGGCGGCGCGCAGTCCCTGGCGCAGCTGCGACTCGACGCGGTCGAAGAACTGGTTCATGCGCGTGCCCAGGCGCTCGTGCTCGTGCACCAGCGCGTCGCCGACCATCACGCGGGTCATGCCGGGGTTCTTCTCGCCGAACTGCAGCAGCATCGTCGTGATGCGCTGCGCCTGGACCGACCCGGCCGGCTCGCGCTCGACGATCTGGTTCACCAGCGTGAACACGGTCTGCTCGATGAAGTCGATCAGGCCCTCGAACATCTGCGCCTTGCTGGCGAAGTGGCGGTACAGCGCGGCCTCGCTCACCTCGAGCCTGGCGGCGAGCGCGGCCGTGGTGATGCGGTCGGCGCCGGGCTGTTCGAGCATCGCCGCCAGCGTCTGCAGGATCTGCACCCGGCGCTCGCCGGGCTTGGGCCGCTTGCGCGTCGGCGCCGCAGGCGTGCCGGGTTCGCTGTCGGACTCCTCGGGCGCGTCCGGTACGGCTTCTTCGGGCTGTTCTGACATGGGGGAGGGACGCGTCGCGAGAGAAGAACAAATTCTTGCACAGCGATACCGGGCGTCAGCGTGCAGGTAAACACTAACGTCGGCACTGGCCCCACGGCCCTCGCAGCAATTCGGCGAGGCGCGAAATGCGGCGGTCGACGTAGGCCGGGCGCCGGTTCACGCGGGTCGCGGCGGCCACGCCCCAGCCGGCGCGCCGCGTCCAGCGCTGCATCCACACCGTGGCCATGCCGAGGCGGCGGGCCGCCTTCTGGTGCTCCAACGTGTCCTCGACCAGCGTGCAGCGTGACGGCGGCACGCGCAGGCGGGCCGCGGTGCGGCGCAGCATGCGCGTGTCGGGCTTGGGCCGCCACTGGCCGAACATGCGCATGTCCTCGATCGTCAGCACGCCATGGAACCAGCTCGCGATGCCGAGCGCGCCCAGCACGCGGACGGTGTAGTCGGCCGGCGCGTTGGTCAGCACGATGCGCCGGCCGCGCAGGCGCCGCAGTGCCGCGAAGTCGTGCGCATGGCCGTGGACCTGCGCCTCCAGCCCCGGCAGCAGATGCGTGTGGTGCAGGAAGTGCGGCGCATGCACCCCATGGTGCCGCACCAGGCCGAGCAGCGTCGCGCCGTAGCGCTGCCAGTAGTGGCGGCGCAGGCCGTCGGCCTCGGACGCCTCCAGCCCGAGGTGCTGCACGATGTAGGCCGTCATCGCCTCGTTGACGCCGCGGAAGGCGCTGGCCGAGGCGTTGTGCAGCGTGTTGTCGAGGTCGAAGAGCCAGACCCGGCGGCGATCCGCGGGCACCTAGCAGGCTCTAGACGGGAGTCGACGCGGACGTTTCGGATCCGGTCTCCCCGGTCCGAAACACGCCCCCTCGGGGGGCAGCGAGCGACGCGAGCGTGGGGGCACGTCAGTGGCTCCTGATCATGGTCCCGTAGGCCTTGTCGGTCAGGATCTCCAGCAGCATCGCGTGCGGCACGCGGCCGTCGACGATGTGCACCGCGTTGACGCCGCTCTTGGCGGCGTCGATCGCGCCTTCGAGCTTGGGCAGCATGCCGCCGCTGATCGTGCCGTCGGCGATCAGGTCGTCGATGTCGCGCGCGGTCAGGTCGGCGAGCAGTTGGCCCTGCTTGTCGAGCACGCCGGGGATGTTGGTCAGCAGCACCAGCTTCTCGGCGCCGAGCACGGTGGCGAGCTTGCTCGCGACGAGGTCGGCGTTGATGTTGTAGCTCTCGTTGTGCTCGCCGAATCCGATCGGGCTGACGACCGGGATGAAGCGGTCGTCCTGCAAGGCCTTGACCACGCTCGGGTCGATGCTGGCGATGCGGCCGACCTGGCCGACGTCGTGCTCCTTGCTCGGGTCGTCCTTGTCGACCATCTTCAGCTTGCTCGCGCGGATCAGTCCGCCGTCGCGCCCGGTCAGGCCCACCGCCTTGCCGCCGGCGGCGTTGATCAGGCCGACGATGTCCTGCTGCACCTGGCCGGCGAGCACCCACTCGACGACCTCCATCGTCTCCTCGTCGGTCACGCGCATGCCCTGCACGAAGGTGCCCTTCTTTCCGATCTTGGCGAGCGCGCCGTCGATCTGCGGTCCGCCGCCGTGCACGACGATCGGGTTGATGCCGACCAGCTTCAGCAGCACGATGTCTTCGGCGAAGTCCTGCTGCAGCGCCGGGTCGGTCATCGCGTTGCCACCGTACTTGATGACCATCGTCTTGCCGTGGAACTGACGGATGTACGGCAGCGCCTGCGCCAGGATCTCGGCCTGGTCGCGCGGCGTGATGTGGTCCAGCGAGTGGGCGGCGTCGTTGCTCATGGCGGGTCCGGAAGTCGCGGCGGTGAAACCATTGTAGGAAACCCGGCCTGCCGCCCGGGGAACTTCGCGACGCCGAAGCCAGTCCACCGTCGATCGCGATATTCTCGCTGCCGATGTCCTCCTTCACCCGTCGCCGCGCCACGCTGCTGTTGTGGCTGATGCTGGCGCTGCTGCCGCTGCGCGGCTGGGCGATGGGGACGATGAACGTGGCGATGGCCGCGCCGGCGCACGAGGCGCCGGCGCCAGCCTGTCACGATGCCTCGGGCGACGACGCGGCGCTGCACGCGCATGCGCTGTGCGACATCTGTCATGCGGTCGCGGTGCCGGCGTCCGAACCGTCGCTGCCCGCGATCGATCGGCACGCCGGCGCGCCGATCGGCTGGGTGCCGATCGCACCCGCCGAAGCCGGGCCGGCTTCGCTGTTCAAGCCCCCAAGACGCTGACGCTCCGCGAGCGCCTGCCGCGTGCAGGCGATGGCGCCCTGCCGCCTGCGCGGCGGGCGACGATTCCACAACGAGAGTCGCCATGCAACCTACCCTCGTCCTGCTGGCCCTGGCCACCGTGGCCGGCGTCCCAAGTGCCGCCCAGGCAACCGAGCCGGCACCGCGCCTGATCTGGCGCTCACCCATCGTCGGTCTGCCTGCCGCGACCGACCCTGCGCCGATCGAATGGCGCGTGAGCAACCAGATCGTCTACCGCCTGAACGGCCACGTCGGACACTGGCGCGGCGAACTGCAGCTGCCGCCGATCGAGCCCGACGCGGCGCCGCCGCCGGCCGACAAGCCCGGCGCGGAGCGCCGGCCGTGAGGGCGCGCCGTTCGCTGGGCGCCGTCGCTCTCGCCGCCCTGCTCGGCGGCTGCGCCAGCGTCTCGCCGGATCAGGCCCTGTCCGAGCTGCCGCATTGGTCCGCGCGCGCCGGCACGCCAGCCGCCGAACTCGCAATCGACGAGCGCCAGCGCAAGACGCGCGCCGAGCGGATCGACCGCCTGCTGGCGCAGCCCGTCGACGAAGGCGGCGCGGTGGAGATTGCGCTGGCCGCCAGCCCGGCATTGCAGGCCCTGCTGGCCGAGGGCTGGGCCCGGCAGTCGCGCACTGCGCTGGGCGCATCGCTGCCGGCGCCGGTGTTCAGCTTCGAACGCATCGCCGGCGAGGACGCGGTGTCGATCACCCGCATGCTGGCGATCGGCCTGGCCGAGCTGCTGACGCTGCCGGCGCGCCGGGATGCGGCTGCGCAGGCGCTGCAGGCGCAACGCCTGCAACTCGCCGCCGACGTGCTGAAGGCCACCGCCGCGGCGCGCCAGCAGTGGGTCCGCGCGGTTGCCGCGGCGCAGTCGGCGGCCTACCAGCGCAAGCTGGTCGACGCGGCCCAGGCCGGCGCCGAACTGGCGCGGCGCATGCAGGCGGTCGGCAACTTCAGCCGCACCCAGCGCGCCCGCGAGCAGGTCGTGCTGCACGAAGCCGCCGCCCAGCTGGCGCGCGCCGAGCTCGCCGCGTCGACCGAGCGCGAGGCGCTGCTGCGGCTGCTCGGCCTCGACGCCGCGCGGGCCGAGCGATTGGTGCTGCCGGCGCAACTGGCCGAGCTGCCGGCCGCGCCGCGCAGCGCCGACG
>CALJUI010000179.1 GCA_937975735.1 uncultured Rubrivivax sp. | reverse complement strand
GTCGAGCGTCAGCACGACGCGCTGCCCCGGCTCGCCTCGCGGCTGCAGCGGGCGGTGGCGGTCCGCCGCGAGCGGGAGCGCGCCGCGCTGGCGGCCCGCGCGGACCGGCTGCACGCACTCGACCCGAAGGGCGTGCTCGGTCGCGGGTTCGCCTGGATCGAGGACGGGCAGGGACGCGCCGTCACCTCGGTGCGTGCGGTGCAGGTCGGTGACCGCGTGCAGGCGGTCTGGGCCGACGGCCGCGCCGGCGCCGACATCGTCGAGCTCCGGCCCGAGGAAGGCTGATCGCGCGGCGTCCCGGCCGCTGCCGGGGCCTTGGCCCGCTGCCTACAATGTTGGGCACTCCCCACAACCCGAGGAACCGACCATGGAACACAAGCTGCCGCCCCTGCCGTACGAGATGGACGCCCTGGCCCCGCACTACAGCCGCGAGACGCTGGAGTTCCATCACGGCAAGCACCACAACGCCTACGTGGTGAACCTGAACAACCTGCAGAAGGGCACCGAGTTCGAGTCGATGCCGCTCGAGGACATCGTCAAGAAGTCCTCCGGGGGCATCTACAACAACGCCGCCCAGATTTGGAACCACACCTTCTTCTGGAACTGCATGAAACCCGCCGGCGGCGGCGAGCCGAAAGGCGCGCTGGCCGACGCGATCGCCAAGAAGTGGGGCTCCTACGCCGCCTTCAAGGAGGCCTTCGTGAAGTCCGCGGTCGGCAACTTCGGCTCGGGCTGGACCTGGCTCGTGAAGAAGGCCGACGGCACCGTCGACATCGTCAACATGGGCCCGGCGGGCACGCCGCTGACCACGGGCGACAAGCCGCTGCTGACGGTCGACGTGTGGGAGCACGCCTACTACATCGACTACCGCAACGCGCGGCCGAAGTTCGTCGAGGTTTTCCTGGACAAGCTGGTCAACTGGGACTTCGCCCAGAAGAACTTCGCCTGACCCCCGCTACTTCGCGGGCGCCGGCTTGAACGGCGCGCCGCGCAGCTGGAACCCGGGCTTGATGCCGCGCTTGGCGAACCAGCCCTGGTTCATCTCGAGCGCGAAGCGCACCGGCCGCGCCGAGCAGTGCGAGGTCTCGGTGCGCGGCTGCATGTCGGCGAGGTTCACGATGCGCCCGTCGTCGTCGACGAAGGCGATGGTCAGCGGCAGCAATGTGTTGCGCATCCAGAAGCAGTGCTTCTGCGGCGCCTCGTAGACGAACAGCATGCCCTCGTTGGCGCCCATCTCGGTGCGGTGCATCAGCCCGACCATGTGCTCCGTCGGCGCCGCCGCGACCGCGGCGCGGATCAGATGCATGCCGGCGGTGAGCTGGATCGTCGGCAGGCGCCGCGGTGCCGCATCCTGCGCCTGCACGACCGCGGCGATCACGACCCCGATGCCGACCCCCGCGGCGCGCAGGCGCCGAATCGCGGTCTTGACATAGATCATTCGAAGGGCGTCCATCGGTCCTACATTATGGTGGCTCGCTCTGCCCCGGCGGGCGACGCTGTCCGTCCATGAACGCCGCCACCGCTCCCGCCGCCGACGCCGCCGCGATCCTCGACGATCCGCTCGAGCTGGCGCGCTTCTCGCGCGCCACGGTCGGCCCCGACGGCGAACGCCGGATGGAATCGGCGCTGCAGGTCTCGGGCATGACCTGCGCGGCCTGCGCCGGCCTGATCGAGCAGGCGTTGATGCGCAGCGACGGCGTGCTGGCGGCCAGCGTCAGCGCCGCCGGCGAGCGCGCAACGGTGCGCTGGGACCCGCAGCGCACGCAACCCTCGCGGCTGATCGAGGCGATCCGCGCCGCCGGCTACGACGCCGTGCCCGACGCCGCCGCGCCGGGTCGCGCGCTGCGCCAGAAGGCGCAACGCCAAGCGCTGTGGCGCCTGTTCGTCGCCGGCTTCTGCATGATGCAGGTGATGATGCTGGCCACGCCGGGCTACGTCGCGGCGCCCGGCGAGATGGCACCGGACCTGCAGCAACTGCTGAACTGGGGCCAATGGGTTCTGACGCTGCCGGTCGTTGCGTTCTCCGCCGGCCCGTTCTTCGAAGGCGCCTGGCGGGCCCTGCGCGCCGGCCGCATCGGCATGGACGTGCCGGTGGCGCTGGGCATCGTGGTGACCTTCGTCGCCAGCACCGGCGCCGCGTTCGACCCGGCGGGCGCGTTCGGCGACGAGGTCTACTTCGATTCGCTGACGATGTTCGTCAGCTTCCTGCTCGGCGCGCGGTGGCTCGAGCTGCGCGCGCGCCACCGCGCCACCGACACCCTGGAGCGCACGCTGGCCGGCATGCCGCAGACCGCGCTGCGACTGGACGCCGACGGCGCGCAATCGCGCGTCAGCGTGCAGCGACTGGCGGTGGGCGACCGGGTGCGGGTGCCGGTGGGCGAGGCCTTCGCCGCCGACGGCGTGCTGATCGAGGGACCGACCCAGGTCGACGAGGCGCTGCTCACCGGCGAGTCGACGCCGGTGACGCGCTCGGCCGGCGAGGCGGTGGTGGGCGGCAGCGTCAACGTCGGTGCGCCGGTGGTGATGCGCGTCGAGCGGGTCGGCGCCGACAGCCGTTTCGAGGCCATCGTCGGCATGATGCGCGACGCGATGACACAGCGTCCGGCCGCGTCGCGACTGGCCGACCGCTGGGCGGCCCCCTTCCTGTGGACGGTGATCGTGCTGGCCGCCGGCAGCGCCGCGGTGTGGAGCGTGATCGATCCGTCGCGCGCGATCTGGGTTGCGGTGTCGGTGCTGATCGTCACCTGCCCCTGCGCGCTGTCGCTGGCCGCGCCCTCGGTGCTGGTGGCCGCCGCCGGCGGCCTGGCGCGCCGCGGCGTGCTGGTGCAGCGGCTCGACGCGATCGAGCGGCTGGCGCGCGCCGACCGGCTGTTCGTCGACAAGACCGGCACGCTGACCGACGATCGCCCGGCGCTCACCGCCGTCCGGCCGCTGGCCGGGTTCGACGAGGCCGAGGTCCGCCGCCGTGCCGCCGGCCTCGCGCAGGGGTCGATCCACCCGCTGTCCGCGGCGCTCGCCGACGTTGCTGCACCGTCGACCGACTGGCGGCAGCGCGAGGAGCATCCCGGCCGGGGCCTGTCGGGCGTCGACGGCGAGGGGCGACACTGGCGGCTCGGCTCCGCGGCCTGGACCGGTGCCGAGGCTCTGGGCGACGCGCGGGTCTGGCTGGCCCGCGACGGACAGGTCGTCGCCGCCTTCGACGTCGACGAGTCGCTGCGCGACGGGGCGGCCGAGGCGATCGAGTCGCTGCGCGCCGGCGGGCTGGCGATCGGCCTGCTGTCGGGCGACGTGGCGCCGCGCGCCGAGGCGCTGGCGGACCGGCTGGGGATCGGCGAAGTGCATGCCGGCGCGTCGCCTGAAGAAAAGCTCGAGGCGGTGCGCGACGCGCAGGCGCGCGGGGAGGTCGTGATGATGGTCGGCGACGGCGTCAACGACGCACCGGTGCTCGCCCGCGCCGACGTCTCGCTGGCGATGGGGCAGGGCGCGCTGGTGTCGAAGGCGCAGGCCGACGCGGTGGTGATTTCGGGACGCTGGCACGACATCGTGCGCGCGCGCCGCAGCGCACGGCGTGCGATGCAACTCGTGCGCCAGAACATGATCTGGGCGGCGGCCTACAACGCCTCGTGCATTCCGCTGGCGATGGCCGGGCTGTTGCCGCCCTGGGCCGCCGGGCTCGGCATGGCGCTGAGCTCGCTGGCCGTGGTCGCCAACGCGTTGAGGGCATCACGCTGACGCCGGGCTGACGATGGACATCCTCTATCTGCTGATTCCGCTGTCGGCCGGTCTGGTGCTGGTCATCCTGGCGGTCTTCGGCTGGGCCCTGCACCGCGGTCAGTTCGAGGACCTCGAACGGGAAGGCGAGCGCATCCTCGAGTCGGACGACGGGCAGGTTGACATCGATCAATCACCGCGCTCGGGTGAACCAGAACAATAAGCCGGGTCAAGAAATCGGCATCTGAGGAGAGGATCCATGTCAAGAACAACCGCGGCCGGCGCCTCGCCCGCCTCGATCTACAGCGACGCGCCGGTGCGATGGTTCGCCCTCGCCGCGGTCGTGTGGGGCGTGGTCGGCATGCTGGTGGGCGTGATCATCGCCGCCCAGCTGGCCTGGCCGGAACTGAACTTCGGCATCCCGTTGCTCAGCTACGGGAGACTGCGGCCGCTGCACACCAACGCGGTGATCTTCGCGTTCGGCGGCTGTGCGCTGTTCGCCACCAGCTACCACGTCGTGCAGCGCACGAACCAGACCGCGCTGTTCCTGCCGGGGCTGGCCAAGTTCACGTTCTGGGGCTGGCAGCTGGTGATCCTGGCCGCGGCGGTCACGCTGCCGCTGGGCATGACGCAAGGCAAGGAGTATGCCGAACTCGAGTGGCCGATCGACCTGCTGATCGCGGTCGTGTGGGTCGCCTACGCGGTGGTCTTCTTCGGCACCATCGGCATCCGCAAGGTGCGCCATATCTATGTCGCGAACTGGTTCTTCGGTGCATTCATCATCGCGGTGGCCTTGCTGCACATCGTCAACAGCGCGGCGATTCCGGTCGACCTGACGAAGAGCTATTCGGCCTACGCCGGCGTGCAGGACGCGATGGTGCAGTGGTGGTACGGCCACAACGCGGTCGGCTTCTTCCTGACCGCGGGCTTCCTCGGGATGATGTACTACTACATCCCGAAGC
>CALJUI010000178.1 GCA_937975735.1 uncultured Rubrivivax sp. | reverse complement strand
CCCGGGCACGATCGTGTCGCACACGCCCAGCAGCAGCGCGCCTGCGAAGACATCGTGCGTCAGCGCCACGGCCGTGCCCATGGCGATCGTGTCGCGCGAGAACAGACTCATCTCCATGCCGGGCAGGCCCTGGGTGACGCCGTCGCACATCGCCGGCACGCCGCCGGCAACCTGCAGCGTCGCGCCATGCCGCGTGGCCTCGTCGCGCAGCAACGCCGGGTAGCCGGCGTACGGCTGGTGCGCCGACAGCATGTCGTTGTAGGCGGTGACCACCGCCAGGTTCGGCGCGCGTTCGGCGACGACGCGCAGCTTGTCGTGCTTGGGCAGCGCGGCAAAGGCATGCGCGACATTGGCACAGCCCATGCGGTCGCTGCCGCGCGGGCGCTCGGTCAGCCGCTGCAGGCGCGCCAGATAGGCCGCACGCAGCGGCGCGCTGCGGCGGGTGATGCGTTCGGTGACCTCGCGCACGGCGGGCTTCAAGGCGGCGCTCATCGGGGGGCGGCTCCGTATGTAACCATGGGGTCAAGTATCTAGTAACTGGGTTACATCGTCAATGTTCCGGCGTGATCCGGCTCGACAATGGCGGCCGTGAGCTCCGCCCCTGCCACCACCAGCGATGCCCTGCTCCACCGGATCCGCACCCAGCGCCCGGCCGACGAGGACCTGTGGGTCTTCGGCTACGCGTCGCTGATCTGGCGCCCGGAGTTTCCCTTCGTCGAGCAGCGCATGGCGCGTGTGCACGGCTGGCATCGGGCGTTGCGCATGCGCTCGCGCGTCAACCGTGGCACACCCGAGCGGCCCGGCCTGGTCTTTGCGCTGCTGCCCGGCGGCGCCTGCCGCGGCGTCGTGTTCCGCGTGGCGGCTGCGGCCGCCCATGAGGAGCTTGAGCGGCTGTGGCGGCGCGAGATGCCCAACCCCGTCTACGACCCGCGCTGGCTTGCATGCACCACCCCGCAGGGCCCGGTGCGCGCGCTGGCCTTCACGCTGCCGCGGCGGCACGAGGCGCACATGGGCCGCCTGCCGGACGCGCAGATGCTCGACATCCTGCGCCACGCCGTGGGCCGCTACGGCAGCACGCTGCATTACCTGGTGGAGACGGCGCAGGCCTTGCGCGCACGGGGCATCGTGGACCGCGACATGGAGCGCCTGATGGCGCTCGCCGCGCGCCACGGGCTGATTCAGGCGCCGCCGGCGGCGGCGCGCGCCGCCGCCAGGTCGGCCTCGGTGTCGACGTCCATCAGCACGCCGGGGTCGTCGACGTCCACGCCGAACGCCGGGTAGCGGGCCAGCAGCCGACGCGCGCCTTCGTCGCCCTGCAGCGCGATCAACTCGGAGAAGAGCTCGGCGCCGAAGGCCACCGGGTGACCGCGACGCCCCTGGTGCTGTGCATAGGCCAGCGGGTGCTCGGCCAGCGCCTGGCCCACGGCCGTGATGGTGTCGGGCCGCACCAGCGGCATGTCGCCCGGCAGGATCAGCCAGCCTGGCGCCGACGCATGGGCCGACACGCCCGCGGCGATCGAGTGCCCCATGCCGCGTGCCGCTTCCGAAGGCGACAGCACCACGGTGTCGCGCGTGGCGATCCAGCGCGCGACGTCGGCGGCCAGCGCCTGCGTCGTCACGACCACGACCGGCCAGCGCGTCTCCACCGCGTGCCGCAACGTGCCGCCCAGCACCGTGCCCGGCCCGAAGGGCTGACGCAGCTTGTGCTGGGCGCCTTGGAAGCGGCGCCCCTGGCCGGCGGCCAGCACGACGATGGTCGGGCGGGGGGACATGGAACGGGTCGGATGGGCTGACGTGGGGCGCACTCCCTCAGGCACCCTGGTGCAAGCAGCATCGCCCGAGGTGCCGCAGGGGCCAATGGGAGCTTCACTTACGGTCTTCCACGTAAGGGATGCACCGGCCCCTAACTCCTTTGGAACCGGGGTCGTCCCTATACTCGTTCGCATGAAGCTGGCCGACCTGCGCAAGAGCTACGAACGCGATGCCCTGGACGAAGCCAGCGCCGACGACGACCCGCTGCGCCAGTTCGAACGATGGATGGCGCAGGCGCTCGAGGCCGGCGTGCCTGAGCCGAACGCGATGACCCTGGCCACCGTCGGTGAAGGAGGCCGGCCGTCGACGCGCATCGTTCTCATCAAGGGCTACGACACGCGCGGCATCGTCTGGTACACGAACTACGACAGCCGCAAGGGCCGCGAGCTGGCGGCCCACCCCTGGGCCGCGCTGCAGTTCCACTGGGTGGAGCTCGAGCGCGTCGTGCGCATCGAGGGCCGCGTCGATCGCGTCTCGGACGAGGAGTCGGACGCCTATTTCGCCAGCCGGCCGCTGGACTCGCGCCTGGGCGCCTGGGCCTCGCCGCAAAGCGAGGTCATCGCGTCGCGCTCCGTGCTGGTGGCCAACGCCGCCAAGGCGGCTGCGCGCTACGCGCTCAACCCGCCGCGACCACCGCACTGGGGCGGCTTCCGGCTGGAGCCCGACGCCTGGGAGTTCTGGCAGGGCCGCAAGAGCCGCCTGCACGACCGGCTGCGCTACCGGCGCGACGGCGACGGCTGGCGGCGCGAGCGCCTGGCGCCCTGAGCAGCGACCTCAGGCGCGCAGCCGGGCCTGGAAGGTGCGGCGGAACTTCTCGACCTTCGGCGCGATCACCGCGGCGCAGTAGCCCTGCCCCGGATGGCGCGCGAAGTAGTGCTGGTGCTCGGCCTCGGCGCGGCTGTAGTTCTGCACCGGCGCCACCTCGGTGACGACGCGCCCGCCGGTGGCGGCGTTCACCTCGGCCATCACGGCGTCGATGACCTCGCGCTGCGCCGGGTCATGGAAGTAGATGCCCGAGCGGTACTGGGTTCCGACGTCGTGACCCTGCCGGATCAGCGTCGTCGGGTCATGGATGCTGAAGAAGATCTCCAGCACGTCGCGCAACGGCAGCCGGGCCGGATCGACGCGCAACTGAACGACCTCGGCATGCCCTGTGTCGCCGCCGCAGACCTGCGCGTAGCTCGGGTTGGCGACGTGGCCATTGCTGTAGCCGGACTCCACCGCCTCGACGCCCTCGACCTGCTCGTACACGGCCTCAAGGCACCAGAAGCAGCCGCCGGCCAGCGTGATCGTCTCCATCGCGTGTTGCACCTCCTCACGGCGCGCCATGGCCGGCACGGCACAATCCGCGCTTCGCCCACAGGAAGGACGCCGTGAACGAGATTGTCGCAGCCATCGGCCTGGAAGGCTGGAAGCCGCTGGTGTCGGCCCTGCTGCTGCCGCCGGTACCGCTGCTGCTGCTGGTGCTGGTCGGTGCCAGGCTGATGCTCGGCCGGCGGCTGCTGGGCTGGCTGCTGATCCTTCTGGGCATCGTGACCCTGTGGCTGTCGGCCACGTGGGCGGGGCCCGAGGTGGTGCACACGGTGGTGCTCGAGGTGCCGGCGCCGCTGGACGCGCAGGCGGTCGCGGCGCTGAAGGCGGATGCCACGCGTGGCCCGCGCACGGCCATCGTGGTGCTGGGCGCGGGTCGGCGCAGCCTGGCCCCGGAATACGGCCTGTCGACGTTGACGCCGCTGTCGATGGAGCGGCTGCGTTACGGCCTGTGGCTGGCGCGACAGACCGGACTGCCGGTGGCCTACAGCGGCGGTGTCGGCCATGGTGCCACCGCCGGCATCACCGAGGCCGAGACCGCGGTGCGCATCGCGGAGCAAGAGTTCGAGCAGCCGCTGCGCTGGGGCGAAGCACGCTCGCGCGACACCACCGAGAACAGCATGTTGACGGTGCCTCCGCTGCAGGAATCCCCCCACCACCGCCCCGCACACCGCACGCACCACCTCAGCAACCAACGGGGGCTC
>CALJUI010000177.1 GCA_937975735.1 uncultured Rubrivivax sp. | reverse complement strand
TTTTTGTTTTTTTTTTTAATGATACGGCGACCACCGATATCTACACTCTTTCCCTGCACGACGCTCTTCCGATCTGCGGATGTCGTCATGGACCGCCGCACGGCGCGCAGCACCTCGGGCTCGCCGTCGGCATAGCGGTAGTGCACGTCGCGCAGCTCGATCGACGGCTGCGCGGGCACCGGGCGCAGCGCGCCGTCCTCGCCGGCTTCGGGCGCAGCCAGCGCGATGTCGGCCAGCCGCTCGCCCTGCAGGCGCAGCATGCGCAACTCGATGCCCTTGTCGATCAGCGCGCCCGCGCGCTGCACGAACAGCTCCTTGTAGGCGAAGAAGGCGAACAGCATGCCGATGCTCAGGCGCATGTCGAGCACCAGCAGCGCACCGAGCCAGACCACCGCGACCCGCTCGAGGCCGAACAGCAGCCGTTGCGCGACAGCGAAGACCAGGCGCAGCTTGCGTCCGGCGACGTCGGCATTCGTCGCGTCGACGACCAGGCTGGCGAAGCGCGAGCGTCGGTCGGGCTGGGCGTTCAGCAGCTTGAGCGTCTGCATGCCTCGCAGCGACTCCAGGAAGTGGCTGGCCTGACGCGCCTCGTGGACGAGCAGCTCTTCGCTGGCATCGCGCAGCGGTCGGAACGCGAGCCAGCGCAGACCGCCGTACAAGGCCACCGCCGCGACGGCCACGGTCGTCAGTTGCAGGCTGTAGACCGCCATCAACGCCAGTGCGAGCACGACCATCACCCCGTCGAGCAGGGCCTCGACGAAGCTGGTCGTCAGCGTGCGCTGGATCTGCTGCACGGCGCCGAAGCGCGACCAGATGTCGCCGGCATGCCGCTTCTCGAACCAGGCCAGCGGCAGCCGCACCAGGTGCGCGAACACGTTGCTCGCCCACTGCACGTTCAGCGATGCCGACAACACCAGCACCGCCCACGACCGCACCGCCGCGGTCGCGGTCTGGCACAGCACCAGCAGCACGAAGCCCAGGCCCAACGTGAACAGCAGGTCACGGTCCCCGGTGACCAGCACGTCGTCGACCACCCACTGCAGCACGAAGGGCGACAGCAGCACGAAGAACTCGAGCGCGAACGCGAGCAGCGCGATCTGCAGCAATGAGCGCCGCAGCCCGCTGACCGGGCCGATCAGCTGCGCCAGCGTGACCCGCTGCCGCTCGCTGCGCGGCCGGAAGTCGGCCGTCGGCGCGAGCTCGAGCGCGACGCCGGTGAAATGCGCCGACAGCTCGTCGAGCGCCATCCGCCGCAGCCCGCGCGCCGGGTCGTGGATCACCGCCCGACCGCGGCGCACCGCGACCAGCACGACGAAGTGGTTGAGGTCCCAATGCAGGATGCACGGCGTGCGCAGCTGCGGCAGGTGCGACAGTTCGGCGCGCAGGGCCCGCGCCTGCAGGCCGAGTTCGCCCGCCATGCGGACCAGGTCGGCCAGCGTCAGCCCCTTCAGCGACAGCGAGAAGCGGCGCCGCAGCGTCGGCAGGTCGGTCTTCAGCCCGTACGCCGCCGATGCCATCGCCAGGCAGGCCAGGCCGCACTCGGCGGCCTCGGTCTGCAGGATCACCGGCACGCGGCTCAGAGCCGGTCCTCCAGCCCGAGCAGGGGCTCGAACAGCCACTCGACCAGTCGGCGTCGCTCCAGCAGCAGATCGGCCGACAGCCGCATGCCCGCAGCCAGCGGCAGCCCGCTCTGCGCGCCGGCGGCGGGCGCCAGCGCCACCGTGATGCGAAACAACGGCTCGCCGCTCGCGACCGCGCCCTGGGTCGCCAGATCGGCGCTGGCCAGCGGCGTGCGCGAGACCTCGACCACCCGCCCCTCGCGGTGGCCGTAGCGCTGATACGGAAAGGCCTCGAAGCGCAGGCGCACGGCCTGCCCCGGTTCGACGAAGCCGATCGCCCGGCTCGGCGCGAAAAGCTGAGCCTGCAGCATCGAGCCGGCCGGCACCAGGGTCGCCAGCGCGGCCGGCGCCGCGACGCTCTGCCCCGGCTCGGCGAGCACCGCGCCGACGGTGCCGTCCTGCAACGCCCGCACCTCGATCCGGCGCACACCCTGCTGCGACGCCCCTTCGCGCGACAGTTCGGCCAGGCCGCGCTCGATCGCGCCCAGCGCCGTGGCCAGTTCGAGCGGCACGCGGCGCAGCTCGCCGTCGATCTCCGCCCGCTCGCGCTCGAGCGCCGAGCGCTGCCGCGCCAGCGCCTGGCCCTGCGCCTGCAGTCCCAGCACCTCCTCGTCCTTGGCCTGCAGCTGCGCCGGCGAGATGAAGGCCTGCGACTGCAGTGATTGCAGCCGCGCCTGCGCCGCCTGGGCCAGCTCGAGCCGGCGCCGATGCAGGGCCAGCTCGGCGTCGACCCGTGACGACTCGCCGGCCAGCGCGTCGAGCCGGCGCTGCAGCGACTGCCGGCGCGCGTCGGCGAGGGCGCGCTGCTGCCGGGCGGCTTCGTCCAGGCTGCGCCGGCGATCGTCGAGGCTGCCCTGCAGCGCGTCCCGGGCCGCGTCGTCGCGGGTATCGCGGTCCTGCGCGAGGACAAACAGCAACTCGCCCTCGCGGACCGCCTGCCCTTCGTTCACGCGGCGCTCGATCACGACGCCTGGCGCGCTCGGCACGAGGCGCAGCAGGCCCCGATCGGGCACCAGCACGCCGCTGGCCGGCGCCTTGCGCGTGTATTCGGCCCACCAGAGGAAGGCCGCCGTGACCAGCGCCAGCAGCACGACGCCCAGCGTCAGCCAGGTCAGCGACAGGGGCCGCGCGATCTGCACGCGGCCCAGCCACTGCTGCTGCTGCGCCTGGACCGCCTCGGGCCGGAAAAGCGGAGTCATCGAACCCAGAAAAAAAACGCGGACCGGGCGTCAACCCGGTCCGCCGACGCGGCTGAGTGTCCCGTGGGGAAACCTAGCGCGTCAAGCAGCCTGCAGTCACATCACCAGGTGCCGCAGGCGCAGCTCAGTCGGCGCCCCAGGTGCCCTTCGGGGAGGACTCGGTCTCCATCCACGTGCCCTTCGGCGAGTCGGTGCTCTCGATCCAGGTGCCCTTGGGCGACCCGCCGGACACCAGCTCCAGCAGCGAGGCGTCGAGTTCGACGGGGGCCGAGCGGTCTTGCGTGTTGAGTTCCATGAACGTTCTCCAACGAGGTGTGAATTTGTGCCGGTGATTCTGCGCATTTCGAGCGCGCAAAGTCATTCCAGCAGCGCAACACCGCGCCGGGTACTGTCATGTCTTACAGGGTGCGGCGAGATCGCCGCAGCGGGCGCTCAGTGGATCAGCCCGAGGCGCAGCGCCTTCAGCACCGCCTGGTGCTTGCTGACGCAGCCCAGCTTGTGCATCGCGTTGTTCACGTGCAGCACCGCGGTGCGCTCGCTGATGCCGAGGATCTGCCCGACCTCCCAGGCCGTCTTGCCTTCCATCGTCCAGCTCAGCGCCTCGACCTCGCGCGGGGTGAGCGACGGCCGCTCCGGCTGCTCGGCCTCCGGCAGCAGCAACCGCACCGCGGCGTCCTGGGCATGCACGGCGAACAGCTGCAGGTCCGCGACGAGGCGTTGCAGTTCCCCGACATCACCAGGCAAGGGCTGGTCGCGGTCGACGCCGATCTGGAAGTGGCGGCCGTCGGGCAGGTGCAGCGCCATCGCGATGCCGGTGTTGAAGCCGAAGTGGGCCTGATGCTCCCACAGGTCGATCGCGCCGCCGGCGATGTAGGTGCTCTGGTCCCAGATGATCGGCACCGTCTGCCGCTTGCAGTGCTGCATCACCGGGTCACGCTTGCCGAGCATCGGATCGGTGAAGGTCGCGGCGAAGCTCTCCGGCGTGTTGTCGACGGTGATGAACTCGCTGCGCCCCAGGCCATGGTCGACCACGGTCATCGCCGACACCGTCTCGAAGCCCAGCTGCTGGGTGAAACGCACGATCGCATCCCGGAACTCGTCCCGGTCCCTGGCACCCAGCACGGTCGTGTAGCCCGCAGGCAGCATGCAATCGACTGATAGTCCTCGATTCGACGATCGGCCCTGACAGGACTTACAGATTTCAACCCGCGTCCCGCCGCCGACACTGTGGCCATGCAGACATCGCTTGCCGGAGCCGACGCCGCGTCGGCGCTTCCCGTGGCCCCGTGGTCGTTGCGGGCATGGCCTCCTCTATTGTGGCAGGCTGGCCGCGAGCCCCACTGGCAATTTCAGCATCTTTGTACACGAATCACCTTCGCCGGTGACCGCATGCTGCGCACCGCGGGCCAGACCGTGTGGGGCGGCAGCGGCGACGACGGCGAGGCCGGCGTCGCCTGGGACTGGGTGCAGATCTCGCGCGGCGTCGTCGCGATGGCCGACCCGATGTCGGTGGTGTCCAACCTGCGCCTGGTCGGCGAGCAGGGCGAGGTGCTGACCGCGCTCGAGTCGGCCCGCTACCTCAACGAACTGGTGCGCGTGCTGCCCTGGCAGTCGGAGGTCGAGCGCGCGCTGTGCGCCGGCCTGAACTGAGCCACGCTCACTTGAGTGCCGCGTGCCGCAGCACGCGCGCGACGTAGGCCACGCCCAGCGCCGCCAGCGCAACGCTCACCCCGACCGGCCCGAGCAGATCGGGCATGGCGATCGGGTCACCCTTGAGCACCCGGCCCATCAGCGTGATCTGCGCCAGCGCCGGCACCCACAGGTGCCAGGCGGCCTCGCCCTCCTGGTTGAACACCGTCACCAATGGCAGCAGCGACACGCCGAGCACGACGACCGTCGCGTTCGCCTGGGCTTCCTTGAAGGACTTGCAGCGGATCGCGATCGCCATCAGCACCGCCGCCAGCGCGCCGGCCAGCGGCAGCAGCAAGCCGACGAAGGCGGCCGCCTCGCGCCAGCCGAACTGGAACAGCGCCGCCAGCGTCTCGCTGCGGAGCAGCCACTGGCCGGGCAGGAAGCTGAAGCAGCTGAGCACGGCGATCAGCATGCCCACCGTCGCCACGGCGCCCCACTTGCCGAGCACCAGCGCGGACCTGGCGGGCGGGTTCATCAGCAGCGGCTCGAGCGAGCCGCGCTCGCGCTCCCCGGCGGTGGTGTCCAACGCCGCATTGAGCGCCCCGTACATCACCGCCATCAGCACGAAGAAGGGCACCATCGTCGCGAGCTGGGCGGCGCGCGCCGACGGGTTGGCGACGTCGCGCTCCTCGATCTGCATCGCCTCCAGCGCGGCCGGCGACACGCCGCGCACCGCCAGCCGAAGCGTCGCCTCCTCGCGGTTGTAGCCGCCGAGCAGCCGGATCAGCCGCCCCGTGCCGCTCTGGGCTCGCTGGTTGGCGCTGCTGCCGACGACCTCGACCACCGGCACCTCGCCGCGCGCCAGGTCCTCGTCGAAGCCCTTGGGCACGACGAGCACCGGGTCGCCGAGCTTGCTCGCCCTCAGCAGTTCCTCGTAGTCGGCCGGTGCCGGCTTGATCGTGTAGGTCTGGCGCTCGAGGTAGTTGCGCAGCGTCGGTGCGTGTTCGATGCCGACGGCCACCACTTCTCGGGCCTCCGCGCGCCGCTCGATGCCGGAGATCAAGGTCGAGATCAGCACCAGCACCAGCGGCCCGATCGCCACCGAACTGAGCAGCACCATCAGCAAGGTGCGCCTGTCGCGCAGCGCATCGACCAGCTCCTTGCGGTAGACCGTCCAGGCGCCGCGGGTCATGCCGCCACCCCGGCGCGCCGCTCTTCGGCGGAGAAAGCCAGTTGCACGAAGGTCTCCTCGAAGTCGGCCAGGCCGGTCTGACGACCGAGCTCGGCGACGGTGCCGTCGGCCACCGTGCGGCCGTGCGACACCACCACCACGCGGTCGCACAGGCGCTCGACCTCCTGCATGATGTGGGTCGAGAACACGACGCACTTGCCCTGCTCGTCGCGCAGCCGGCGCAGCGTGTCGCGCAGTGACCGCGTCGCCAGCACGTCCAGCCCGTTGGTGGGCTCGTCCAGGATGATGTTGGCGGGGTCGTGCACCAGCGCGCGGGCGAGTGCCGTCTTCATGCGCTCGCCCTGGCTGAAGCCTTCGGTCCGGCGGTCCAGCAGCGGGCGCATGTCGAGCATCGCGGCCAGCACATCGGCACGCGCAGCCGCGGCGGCGTCGCTCATGCCGTGCAGGCGGCCGTAGTAGACGATGTTCTCGCGCGCGGTCAGCCGCGGGTACAGGCCGCGCGCGTCGCTGAGCACGCCCATCCGCGCCAAGGCCTCGCGCGGCCGCTCGGCGACGTCGATGCCGTCCACACTCACGCGGCCCTGGTCGGGCGCGATCAGCCCGGCGACGATGCGCAGCGTCGTGGTCTTGCCGGCGCCATTGGGACCGAGCAGCCCGGTGATCGCGCCGTCGGCCGCGCTCCACTGCACACCGTCGACGGCCTGCACCGCACGCGCCTTGCGGCCGCGCCCCTGCAAGAAGCGCTTGGAGACCTGCTGCACCTCGATCATCGCTTGGCCTCCGGGTCGGGGCGCACCGGCAGGAAGGCCGGCGGCCGCGGGATGTTCTCGACGCAGGCGGTGTCGACCTTCAGGGCCTGCGCGTCGTCGGCGGCGTCGATGAAGCGGAACAGCACGTCGCGCATGCAGCCGATGCCCATCACGCCGTGCCCGGCGTTGGGCACCACCACGTGGCGGGCCAGCGGGCCGAGCGCCTCGGCCACCCGCGCGCCGTGGCGCGGTGGCGTCACCGGGTCGATGCCGCCGGACAGCACCAGCACCGGCGCAGGCGACTTCGGGATGTCGTAGAACGCAGCCGGCACCTCGCCTCGCGGCCAGTCGGTGCAGGCCTCGCGGTAGACACGTGCGAAGCCGTCGCCGAAGTCGGCGCCCGGGCGGTCCGTGCTCTGCGCCAGCCGCGGCAGGTCTTCGGCGCAGATCACCGAGAAATGCATGCCGCCGGCCATGTCGGTGGCGCTGCGGCGGCCGGTCATCGCGTGCGCCAGCGCGAACAGCGGCGCGAACCGGCCGTCGCCGGCCGCGTCGATGGCTGCTGGCAGCGCCGACGCCAATCGTGGCGAGTACAGCGGCAGGCGCACGAGCCCCACCAGCATGTCGCGGGTAAGGACGAAGCGTTCCTCGAGGCCGGTGACAGGATGCGGCACGCTCACTTCGCGCGGCAGGCTGTCCAGCACCCGATGCCAGCGCACCTTCAGCCCCGGATACCGCTGCCGGCAGCGCGGCTCCTCGGCACAGGCGGCGGCGAGGGCATCGAACGCCGCCTGCGCATCGGTCGAGAACGACACCGGCAGGACCATGTCCGGCGGCGCGACGCCGTCGATCACCATGCGCCGCACCGTGCCCGGGAACTGCCGCATCAGCTCCAGCGCGGCGCGGGTGCCGTAGGAGCCGCCGATCACGTTGATGCGCTCGGCACCCAGCGCCTGCCGGACCGCGTCGACGTCGGCCATGGCGATGGTTGTCGTGTACTGGCGCAGATCGCCGTGCGGCAGCGCCTGCAGCGCGGCACGGCAACGCTCCAGTTCTGCGGCCTGCGCCTGCGTATCGACGAGTTCGCGCAGCGGCCGCGTCGGCGCCGGGCTCTCGCAGACCAGCGGCGCGCTGCGGCCGGTGCCGCGCTGGTCGACCAGCACCACGTCGCGCCGATTCGACAGGCGGGCAAACTGATGGCTCAAGGGGCCGGCGAGGTCGATCGCGCTCTGTCCCGGACCGCCGGCCAGGAAGAACACCGGGTCGGGCCGCTTGTTGCGTGCCAGCGCCGGCAGCACCGCGAAGTGCACATCGATCGCCGGCCCGCCAGGCCGACTCGGGTCCAGCGGCCGTTGCACCTGGCCGCACAGCGCGTCGTGCTCGACGCCGCGCAGGCGGCAGGGCTCGAGCGGAACGGCGGCGCGGGCGGTCGGCCAGCACAGGGTCGCGCCCAGGAGCAGGACAAGGAAGATCCGGTTCATCGCGCGCATTGTGTCGCGTCACTCGCCGCCGTCGCCGCCAACCCGGATCGGCGGCCGATACGACGGTCGAGCGGTCCCGTGGGGTGGGCGAACGGCGGCGCAAGGCGGGCGGATCCTGACTGTCGACCAATTTGACAGCGCGTCCTGCCTGCACCTCCGATCCAGCCGGGATCTTCGTCCAGCCCGGCCGTAGTTCATTGATTTATATGAGCCTTTCCCACTTCGCCAGGGCCTGGCACGGGTTCTGCAGAGCATGCCTCCGGGCCGCCATTTCCATTGTCGGTGGCTCCGAAACCCACTGGGAGCCATAGCATGAAATTCAAGTCACTCGTCGCCGCGATGGCCGTCGCCGCCGGCGGCTTCACCACCTCGGCGCAGGCGATTCCGGTCGCCCTCGAGTTGTCGCTCGTCATCGACGTGTCGGGCAGCATCAGCACGTCGGAGTACAACACGCAGCGCACGGGCTATGTCAACGCGTTCGCGAACGCCGGCATCCAGTCGGCCATCGCGTCGTTCGCCGGCGGCATCGCGGTCAACGTGATCCAGTTCGGCACCAATGCCGTCCAGGTCATCGGCTGGACGCACCTGCAGACCATTGCGGACGTCGCCGCCTTTTCCACCACGCTCGCCGGCATGACGCGCAGCGGCGCCGCGGGGTCCAGCACCGACATCGAGGACGGCGTGGTGCTGTCGACTGCCTCGTTCACCAACGGGTTCGAAGGCGCCCGCCTCGTGATGGACGTGTCCGGCGACGGCGTCCAGAACATCGACCCGAGCTGCCCGGCGGTCGGCGCCTGCGCCGCGCTGCAGGCGGCTCGCGATGCAGCGGCGGCGCTTGGCATCACGATCAACGGCCTGGCCATCGAAGGCGACTTCGGCGCCACCGGTGTCGGTGACCACTTCACGACCAACCTGATCACCGCCGGCGGCTTCCTCGTCCGCGCGTCCGGCTTCGACGACTTCGAGCGCGCCGCGATCACGAAGATCGGCCGCGAGATCACCGGCACCGTGCCGACCCCGGGCACGCTCGCCCTGGTCGGCCTGGCTCTCGCCGGCATGGGTGGTCTGGCCCGGCGTCAGCGCCGCGCTTGATCCGCGTTCGCTGATCGCAGGGACCCATCGACCCCTGGACCGCGTCAGCGGCCAGGGGTCGATGTCATTCAGAGGCCGTCCACCGGCGCCAAATGCGCCGCCGCCAGCAGCGCCTTCGTGTAGGGCTGCTGAGGCGCCTCGAACAGCGCCTCGGCCTCGCCCTGCTCGATGACCTCGCCGTCCTTCATCACCAGCACGCGGTGCGACATCGCGCGCACCACCGCCAGGTCGTGGCTGATGAACACATAGCTCATCCCGTAGCGCCGCTGCAGGTCGGCCAGCAGGCGAAGCACCTGCTGCTGCACCGAGACGTCGAGCGCCGACGTCGGCTCGTCCAGCACCAGCACCTCGGGCCGCAGCACGACGGCACGCGCGATCGCGATGCGCTGGCGCTGGCCGCCCGAGAACTCGTGCGGGTAGCGCTGCAGCACGTCGTCCACGCCGTGGCGCGACGACAGGCCCACCTCGTCGAGCATGGCGAGCACGCGCTCTTCCCGGACCGTCGCCGACAGGTCCGGATGGTGCAGCGCCAGCCCCTCGCCGACGATCTCGCCGATCGTCATGCGCGGCGACAGCGAGGCGAACGGGTCCTGGAACACCACCTGCATGCGCCGCCGCATGCGGCGCAGCCGGTCGCGATCGGCGCCGTCGATGCGTTCGCCGTCCAGCACCACCGACCCGCCGGCGGTCGGCTGCAGCGCCAGCAGCGCCATGCCGAGCGTCGTCTTGCCCGAGCCGGACTCGCCGACGATGCCCAGCGTCTCGCCCCGCCGCAGCTGCAGCGTCGCGCGCTTGACGGCGTCGAAGGGCCGGCGGCCGAACCAGCCCTGACGCAGCTGGAAGCGCACCATCACGTCACGCCCGTCGACGAGCAGCGGCGCGTCCGCCGGCACCGCCTGCACGACCCGCTCCGGCCGGCTGGCCAGCAGCTTCTTCGTGTACGGATGCTCGGGCGCATCGAAGACCCGCACCGTGGCGCCGGTCTCGACGAGACGGCCGCGCTCCATCACGCCGACGCGGTGGGTGAAGCGCCGCACGAGGTTCAGGTCGTGGGTGATGAACAGCAGCGCCATGCCCATCTCGGCCTGCAGCTCGTCGAGCAGCGCCAGGATCTGCGCCTGGATCGTCACGTCGAGCGCGGTCGTCGGCTCGTCACAGATCAGCAGCTCGGGCCGGCAGGCCAGCGCCATCGCGATCATCGCGCGCTGGCGCTGGCCGCCCGAGAGCAGGTGAGGGTGGAAGTCGACCCGGCGCTCGGGCTCGGGAATCCCGGTGCGCGCGAGCAGCTCGATCGCGCGGGCGCGCGCCGCGTTCGGCCGCAGCGCCTCGTGCAATTCGAGCACCTCGGCGATCTGGTTGCCGACCGTGTACAGCGGGTTCAGTGCCGTCATCGGCTCCTGGAAGATCATGCCGATGCGCGCGCCGCGGATGCCGCGCAGCCGGGGCTCCGGCAGCCGCATCAGGTCCTCGCCGCCGAAGCGGATCGCGCCGGTCGTGGCCGCCCCGTCGACCAGGCGCAGCACCGACAGCGCCGTGATCGACTTGCCCGACCCCGACTCGCCGACCAGCGCGAACTTCTCCCCCGCCGCGATGGAAAAGGAGACTTCGTCGACGACCTTGCTGTCCCCGAACCGAACGCTCAGGTGATCGACCTCGAGCAGTGACGAACCAAGCGGCAGCCGCGGATCCGGCTCTGCCGGTCCGCCGGCTGCGCCCCCCCGGGGGGGAGGCGCCGAAGGCGCTTGGGGGGGAGTCATGACTTCCGGGTGTCGAAGGCGTCGCGCAGCGCGTCGCCGATGAAGGTCAGCAGCAGCATCGTCAATACCAGCAGCGCGAAGGTCGGCACGATGATCCACCAGGCATCGAGGTTCTCCTTGCCCTGCTTGAGCAATTCGCCGAGCGACGGCACGGTGGCCGGCACGCCCAGGCCGAGGAAGTCGAGCGAGGTCAGCGCGAGGATCGCCGCGCTCATGCGAAAGGGCAGGAAGGTGATCACCGGCGTCAGCGAGTTCGGCAGCACGTGGCGGCGGATGATCTGCCCGTCGGACAGGCCGAGCGCGCGCGCCGCCTTGACGAACTCGAGGCCGCGGTTGCGCAGGAACTCCGCGCGCACGTAGTCCGACAGCCCCATCCAGCCCCACAGCGACAGCAGCACCAGCAGCAGCAGCAGCGAGGGCTCGAAGATCGACGCGAAGATGATCAGCAGGTACAGCTCCGGGATCGCCCCCCAGATCTCGATGAAGCGCTGCAGGATGAGGTCGGTGCGGCCGCCGAAGTAGCCCTGCAGCGCGCCGGCGGCGATGCCGATCGCGCTGCCCACCACCGTCAATGCGAGCGCGAACCAGATGCTGACGCGGAACCCGTACAGCAGCCGCGCGACCATGTCGCGGCCCTTGCTGTCGGTGCCCAGCCAGTTGGTCGGATCGGGCGGCGCCGGGTCGAGCTGCTTGGAGAAGTAGTCGACCGACGACGCCGAGTGCGGGTTCAAGGTCCCGACCGCCCAGTTGCCGGGCCGCGCCAGGATCTCCTCGATCAGCGGGTCCTTCCAGTCGGTCGGCGTGCCGAAGTCGCCGCCGAGCGCCTTCTCGCTCGGGTTGGCGAACATCGGTGCATGCCACTGTCCCCCGACCCGCGCGACGATCGGCCGGTCGTTGCTGACCAGTTCGGCCAGCGTCGCGACGACGAGCATCGCCAGGAAGACCCACAGCGAGACCATGCCGACCCGGTTGCGGCGAAAGCGCGCCCAGGCCCGCTGGTTCGGCGACAGGTGACGTGGCGCCGCACTCACCTCGCCGCGCTCCCGAACTGCACGCGCGGATCGACGACCACGTACAGCAGGTCCGACAGCAGCTTGACCACCAGCCCGATCAGCGTGAACAGGTACAGCGAGCCGAGCACCACGGGATAGTCGCGCCGGATCACCGACTCGTAGGCCAGCAGGCCCAGGCCGTCGAGCGAGAACAGCGTTTCGATCAGCAGCGCGCCGGTGAAGAAGGCGCCGATCACCGCCGCCGGCAGCCCGGTGACGAGCGGGATCAGCGCGTTGCGGAAGATGTGCTTGTAGAGCACCCGCCGCTGCGACAGGCCCTTGGCGCGCGCGACCAGCACGTACTGCTTGCGGATCTCCTCGACGAAGGTGTTCTTGGTCAGCATCGTCAGCACCGCGAAACTGCCGATCACCAGGCAGGTCAGCGGCAATGCCAGGTGCCAGAAGTAGTCGGCGATGCGCGCCGGCCAGGACAGTTCGGCCCAGTTGTCCGAGGTCAGGCCGCGCAGCGGGAACCAGTCGAGGAAGCTGCCGCCGGCGAACAGCACGATCAGCAGCAGGCCGAGCACGAAGCCGGGGATCGCGTAGCCGAGCAGCACCGCGGCGGTCGTCAGCGCATCGAAGCGCGAGCCTTCGCGCACCGCCTTGGCCACGCCGAGCGGGATCGAGATCAGGTAGGAGATCAGGAAGCTCCACAGGCCGAGCGAGATCGACACCGGCAGCTTTTCCTTGATCAGCTGCCAGACCTCCTTGTTCTGCAGGAAGCTGCGGCCCAGGTCGAAGCGCGCGAAGTTGCCGAGCATCTCGACGTAGCGCACGTGCGCCGGCTTGTCGAAGCCGTAGAGCTTCTTCAGCGCCTCGACCTGCGACGCGTCGAGGTCGCGGCCGGCCTTGTAGCCGCCGCCGGCGTCGCCGCCCTTCTGCGACGCGCGCGCCTCGGCCATGATCTGCTCGACCGGGCCGCCGGGCACGAACTGCATCACGACGAAGGTGATCGTCAACGCCCCGAGCAGCGTCGGGATCATCAGCAGGATGCGCTTGAGGATGTAGCCGAGCATCAGCGCGCCTCCGCCCCTTTGTCCCACCAGGTCCACAGCGGCCAGGGGCCGAACTCGATGAAGCCGCTGATCAGCGTGTCGGCGACGAAATACCTGGCCGAGGTCTTCGGGATGCCGAAACGGTTCCAGTAGGAGAAGTTCTCGGTGTCGGCGTACAGGTCGGGCACCTGCCAGTGGTTCCACATCACCACCCGGTCGAAGGCGCGTGCCGCGTCCTGCAGCTCCTGCATCGTCGTGGCCTTGCCCATCACCTCGATCAGGCGGTCGGCGGCGCGGCTCTTGACGCCGCGGAAGTTGTTGTTGCCCGGCTCGTCGGCCGACTTCGACCCGTACAGCGACGCCATGTCCGCCGCGTTGGGCAGCGTGAAGTCGCCCTCGACGATGACGATCATGTCGTAGTCGTAGGTCTCGAGCCGGCGCCGGTAGAGCGCGAAGTCGACGACCCGCTGCTTCAGTTCGATGCCGAGCTTCTGCAGGTTGCGCGCCCAGTCCAGGTAGCCGCCTTCGCGCGGCGACAGGTACTCGATGACGAAGGGCTCGCCCTGCGGATTGCGCAGCTTGCCGTCCTCGCCCAGGCGCCAGCCCGCCTGCTCCAGCAGCGCGCGGGCCTTCAGCAGGTTGCGCCGCAGCCGCATCGGATCGCCGCCGGTGCCGGGCGCCACGTAGGCCGGACCGAAGACCTCGGCCGGCAGCTCGGCACGGAAGGGCTCGAGCAGGGCCAGTTCGCCCGGCCCCGGCAGGCCCTGTGCAGCGAAGGGCGAGTTGTTGAACACGCTGCTGGCGCGCTTGTACAGCCCGGTCTTCTGCCCGATGGTGTCGAAGTCGTAGGTCAGCCCCAGCGCCTCGCGCACGCGGATGTCCTGGAACATCGGCCGGCGCATGTTCAGGTTGTAGGCCTGAAGGCCCTGCCCCATGCCGTTCGGCCAGGCCTTCTTGACGATGCGCCCATCGTCCCACTTGGGGCCCTTGTGCAGGCGCACCCAGGATCGCCCGCCGTACTCCTTGTACAGGTCGAACTCGCCGGCCTTGAAGGCCTCGCGGGCGACGGCATTGTCCTCGTACATCCGGTAGACCACGCGCTCGAAGTTGAAGTGGCCGCGCCGCACCGGGTGATCCGCCGCCCAGTAGTTCGGGTCGCGCACGAACTCGATGCGCCGCGGCATGTCGACCGTGCCGATGCGGTACGGGCCGGAGGTGATCGGGTGTTCGGTGATCACCTGGTCGAAGGGCTTGCCTTCGCCCCAGCGGTGCGAGAAGACCGGCATCAGCCCGGCGACGAAAAGCTGGTCGCGCGTGCGCTCGCGCAATTCGAAGCGCACCGTGCGCTCGTCGACCGCGACCGCGCGCGCGATGCCGGCCACCGCGGTCTGCACCGACGGCGTGGCCTGCGCACCCGACAACATGGCGAAGCTGTGCACGACGTCCCTGGCCAGCACCGGGTCGCCGTTGTGGAAGCGCGCCTTCGGGTTCAGCCGGAAGGTGATCGACGACAGGTCGGGCGCGATCAACATCGCCTCGGCGAGCAGCCCGTACATCGTCTGCGGCTCGTCCTGCGCCAACTGAGCCAGGCCCTCGACCATCCAGATCATCACGCCGGCCGGGGCGTTGCCGCGCACCGTCCAGGGGTTGAACTTGTCGAAGCTCGAGCGGCGGTCCGGGTTGCGCAGGCGCAAGGTGCCGGTGCGCGGCGCCTGCGGGTTCACGTAGTCGAAATGGGCGAAGTCGGGCGGGTACTTGGGCGCACCGTAGGCGGCGTAGGCGGGGACCCAGCGCCCGGTGAACGGCGACGCCGGCGGCGCATCGGCCGCCGCCACCGCGGCCGCGCCGAACAGCAAACCCAGCACCCCACCGACCCGCCGCAGCCGCGCGAGCCATCCGATTGCACTCATCCCGCCGTCACTCCGCCGGGGTCATGGCCCGGCCCGGAAAAATCGAGCGGCCGCTCTTGGCGGCCGCCGGGCGCGATGATGCGCGATTAGATGCCTGCCCGCAATGCCGGCGGCGACCGGGACCCCCGACCGCGGGGCTCAGCCGGCCTTCGCGGCGTCAGCCAGCAGGGCCTGGCAGGTGGCGCGCTGGTCGGACTTCGCATCCAGCCGGCCGCAGACGCCGCCCAGCAGGGCGCGCAGGCGCTGCAAGGTCGCCGCCTCGTGGCCGCCGATGCGCCAGCCTTCGAGCTTCTTCGACATGCGCTGCAGCGCGCGCACGCTGCGGCCCTCGAAGGCGCCGGCGTCCTTGGCCGCTTCGGCGATCATCGCCGAGGCCGTCTTCTCGATGCGCTGCACCGCCTTCGGCGACAGGTCGATCAACGCGGCGAGATAGCTCGAGCCCCACTGCAGTCGCGTCGCCGGGCCTTCGCTCTTGGTCCAGGCCTGCTCGTACCAGGACAGCGCCTCGTCGTGCCGGCCGAGCTTGCGGGCGTTCCCGCCAAGCTGGCTCATCAGGTAGTAGGGCGAGTGGCTGCGCGCGAGGTTGGCCTTCAGCAGCGCGTTGCTGTCGTCCCACAGCCCGGCATAGCCGAGCGCGTAGGCGCCGGCGGTGATCACGGCCTGGCGCTCGTAGCCGTCGGTGATCTCCTTGTCGTCGCGCATCACGTGGCTGCGCACCTGATCGCGCAGCGCGGCCGGCAGATCGACCTGGGCCTGGTCGCGCGGGATGCCGAGCCGGGCCAGCGCGATGCGCGAGATCAGCGCGCCGACCCGGTCGCCGCGCGACAGCGTCGGGTCGGCCTCGAATCGCTTGAGCGTCGCCTCGAAGGCCGCCACCAGCGACTCGCGCTCGGGCGTGCCCTCGTCGCCGAGCGCCCGCACGATGGCCGCCGCGTTGCCGGCCAGCACGTCCAGGTGCAGCCGCGCCGCCGCCGGGTCGGCCAGCACGCGCCGCACCTTTTCGCGCAGCGCGGCGTCGGGCTTGACGCCCTGGCCCGCATCGCTGGCGGCCAGGGCGCGCAGCCACAGCCGGGTGCTGATCTCGGCCTGCGCCGGCGGACCCGCCGCCGCCAGTTCGGCCAGCAGCGCCGGCAGCTCGCCCTTGGGCACCAGCTGCTGCTCGTCGGTGTCCCAGGAGTAGAAGGCCAGCAGCCGCCACTCCCCGGCGGTCAGGCCCTTGCCCGCTCGCGCGTCGGCGAGCACCGCCTTGACCGGCCGACCGCCGGCCATGCCGAGCTGCAGCACTTCCATCATCTGCTCGGGCTCCACCTCGCCCGGCAGCCGGGTGATCTCCTGGCCCTGGGGCGAGAAGAGCACGACCGTCGGATAGCCGCTGACCTTGAAGCGGCTGCCCAGCCGCTGGGCACCCGGCCGGTCGCCGTCGACGTGCACCGCGACGAAGCCCCGCGAGGCGGCCGCGAAGTCCTGCCGGTTGAACAGCGTCGCCTTGAGCTGGTTGCAAGGCGGGCACCAGGTTGCGCCCCAGTACAGCAGCACCGGTTTGTTCTGCGCACGCGCCTGGACGAACGCCCGCTCGATGTCGGCGTCGGCACTGGCCACGGTCCAGCCGACGTTGTTTGAGGGCAGCGAGGGTGCGGACCAGGCCGGCGCGCCGGCGCCCGCCAGGGCGAGGGCCAGCACGAGGAAGCGGATCGTTGTCATGCGGCGTCGATGGGAGCGCAATCGGACCTCGATTGTGCGCCGAGCGTCAAATGCCGGTGGAGCGCGTGAAGATGCACGGTCGCCGGCGATGTGATCGCGGCTCGGCGCCGGTGCCTGGGGATCGCTGGTCTAGCATCCGAGATGTGAAGACTCGTAACCTCTCCCGTGCGTACCGTGCGTCGTGGGCGATCGCGCTGGCGCTGTCCGTCGCCGGCGTGGCGCAGGCTGCACCGAACGCCAAGGCCGCGCGCCTGTACGAGGACGCGCTGGCCCGCTTCGAGAAGGACGACGCCAAGGGGGCGATCGTTCAGCTGAAGAACGCGCTGCAGATCGACAAGTCGATGTTGCCGGTGCAGGTGCTGCTCGGTCGCGCCCTGCTCGCCGACGGCCAGGTGGCTGCCGCCGAAGTGGCGTTCACCGATGCGCTGAACCTGGGCGTGAACCGTGCCGAGGTCGTGGTGCCGATGGCCGAGGCGGTGATGCGCCAGGGCAACCAGAAGCAGGTGCTGATCGAGTCGCGCTTCGCCGTCGCCGGCCTGCCGGCCGGCGTCCAGTTCAAGCTGCAGCTCATGCGGGCGTCGGCGGCGATCGACCTCGGCGACGCACGCGAGGCGCTTCGCTCGATCGAGCAGGCCCGCACGATCGACCCTGGCGCGCCCGAGAGCTGGCTCTCCGAGGTACCAGTGCGCCTGCGAGCGCGCCAGTTCGACGAAGCGTTGGCCGCCGCCGACAAGGCCCTCGCGTTGTCGCCCGGCTCGGCGGAGGCGCACTACCACCGCGGCCAGGTCCTGCACCTGCGTGGGCAACTCGACGGTGCGCTGGCCGCCTACGGCAAGGCGCTGGCGAGTGATCCGGCGCTGATCGACGCACTCGTGTCGCGCGCCGGCCTGCTGATCGACCTGGACCGCATCGGGGCCGCCAAGGCCGACCTCGACGCGCTGCGCAAGGCCTCGGCCAGCGACCCGCGCGGCGCCTACCTGTCGGCGCTGCTGGCCGAACGCGCGGGCGACCGCGCGCAGGCGCGCAGCGCCCTGAAGGAGGTGACGGCGCTGATCGATCCGATCCCGATCGCCTACATCCGACTGAAGCCGCAGGTGCTGATGCTCAACGGCCTGGCGCACTACGGTCTGGGCGAGCGCGAGAACGCCAAGCCCTATCTCGAGGCCTACCAGCGGCTGGATCCCGGCGGCGGCGTCAGCAAGCTGCTGGCGCAGATCCACCTCGCCGACGGCAACGTGCAGCTGGCGATCGAGTCGCTCGAGGCCTACCTGCGTGCCAATCCGAACGACACGCAGGCGCAGGCATTGCTGGCCTCGGCCCACATGTCGCAGGGGCGCGCGTCGCGCGCCACCGCGCTCACCCGCGATGCGCTGCGCCGCAACGACGCCCCCGAGTTGCGCGCGGCGCTCGGGCTGAGTCTGCTGCGCTCAGGGCAGGGCGTCGACGCCGAAGTCGAATTGGAGCAGGCCTACAAGCGTGATCCCCGCCTGGTCGGCGCCGGCGCGGCGCTGGTCGGCCTGCACCTGCAGCAAGGCAAGACCGATCGCGCGCT
This sequence comes from uncultured Rubrivivax sp., assembly GCA_937975735.1. Taxonomy (GTDB): domain Bacteria; phylum Pseudomonadota; class Gammaproteobacteria; order Burkholderiales; family Burkholderiaceae_C; genus Rubrivivax. The sequence continues at coordinate 9,715 of CALJUI010000177.1, read as the reverse complement.
GGCGCTGGCGCAAGGCCTCGTCAAGTCGCAGCCGTCGAGCGCACCATTCCAGACGCTGCTGGGCCAGGCGCAGCTCGGCGCCGGCAAGAAGGCCGATGCACGACGCAGCTTCGAGCAGGCGACCCGGCTGGATCCGGTGCTGCTCGGTCCCCACCTGAACCTGGCCCGCCTCGATGCGTCCGAAGGCGCGTTCGATGCCGCCGCCAAGCGCCTGACGACGCTGCTGTCCAAGGACGAGCGCAACGTCGAGGTGCAGTTCGAACTGGCCACGTTGATGGAGCTCAAGGGGCAGCCCGACGAGGCCCAGCGCTGGCTCGAGAAGGCCGTCGCGCATTCCGGCCCGCGCGAGACCCGCGCGGCACTGGCGCTCGTCGACCTGCACCTGCGGCATGGCCGCAAGGACAAGGCGCTGGAGGTCGCGAAGGCGGTCTCCGCGCAGGCACCGGACGACCTCGCGCCCCACCTCGCGCTGGCGCGCACCCAGATCAACGTCGGTGACCGTGACGGCGCGCGGCTGTCCCTGACCACGGCGACCCGGCTCGCCGCCTACGAAGCCCCGCAGCAACTCGAGATCGGCCTGCTCCAGATGCTGGCCGGCAACCTCGCCGGCGCCGCGTACAGCTTCGACAAGGCGCTGTCGAGCCGCCCGGACTACCTGCCCGCGCTGGCGGCATTGGTCGACGTCGAGATCCGCCAGCGCGAGTACGCGAAGGCCGAGCAGCGCGCCCGCGCGATCGCCGCCCGCGTGCCGCAGCGCTCGATCGGCCACCTTCTGGTGGGCGACGTCGCCTGGGCCAAGGGCGACCTCGACGGCGCGCTGGACGCCTTTCGCCGCGCGCACAAGGCGCAGCCGGGGTCGGACACCGTGCTGAGCCTGCACAGCGCGATCCTGCGCAAGGACGGTGCCGCCGCGGCCATGTCGTTCCTGAAGCAGTGGCTGCAGTCCCGGCCAGGCGACCGCGTCGTGCGCGGCGCGTTGGCCGGTTTGCAGGCCCGCAGCGGCCAGCTCGCCGAGGCCCGCCAAGGCTACGAATCGCTGCTGCAGGCCGCGCCCAACGATGCCGACCTGCTGAACAACCTCGCCAACGTGCTGTTGCTGGCGAAGTCTCCCGAAGCGGTTGTGGTCGCGGAGCGCGCGCTGGCCGCTGCCCCGGGCAGCACGGCGGTCATCGACACGCTGGGCTGGGCGCTGTTCCAGAACGGGCAGCACGACCGCGCGCTCCAGCTCCTGCGCGATGCCCGGCTGCGCAGCCCGTCGAACCCGACCATCCGCTACCACCTCGCGGCGGTGTTGGCCAAGACCGGGCGTGCAAAGGAGGCGAAGGCAGAACTGACCCAGGCCCTCGCCGCCGCCCCCCGGTTCGAGGGTAGCGACGAGGCAAGGGCACTGCTCAAATCGCTGCAATGATCCGTGGGGTGTGGCCTCCGCCGACGTCGGGAATCCTTACAGTGAACCCTTGCACCTCCGCCGGCCCAGAATAACTTGTTGATTCATATGAAGTTTTCACTTCGGCACAACGATTGCTTACTTGGTGCTCAGTGAATCCGATCCGGAGAACGACATCATGAAACTCACCCTTTGCGCGGCCGTCTTCGCAGCCTCGGCGGTGTTTGCACCGGCAGCGATGGCGCTGAGCACGTTCGACCTGTCGGACCGGACCGACCCGGGCGCCTGCTCGCAGAACGCCACCAACGCCGGGACCTTCGGCAACTCCTGGGCCTGCTCGCAGAACGGCAGCACGGCCGACGAACTGACCGCCCGCGCCTACGCGAACACGGGTGCGGGCTCGACCTTTGCCGCGGCCTATCTGTCTGATCAGACCTCCTCCGGTTTCGGTGTGCGCAACACCGCGGATCCGGGTGGTTCGCCCAACCATGCGATGGATAACGGCGGCACCGATGGCAAGCTGGACACCATGCTGCTGAGCTTCAATGCCAGCATCGCGCTGTCGTCACTGAGGCTTGGCTGGCACAACGGCGACTCCGACGTTACCGTGCTCGCCTGGATCGGCGGCGCGGGTGACCCGACCGCGGCGCTGACCAGTTCGTCGACGGCCACGCTGCTGTCCAGCGGCTGGAGCCTGATCGGCAGCTACAACAACGTCGGGCTGACGGACAAGGCGATCAACGCCGGTGCCATCAGCTCGAGCTACTGGCTGATCTCGGCCTTCAACTCGTCGATCGGCGGCACGGGTTCGGGCCTCGACATGGGCGATGACTACGTCAAGCTCCAGGTCGTGGCCGGCACCTTCACCTGCGTGAAGTCGACCGATCCGCGCTGCAGCGGCGGCGGCGTGCCAGAGCCTGCCACGCTGGCCTTGGCGGGCATGGCGCTGCTGGGTGTCGTCGGCTCGCGTCGCCGGCGCCTCTGCGGCAAGGCCGACTGAACGCGCTTCGAAGCACGCTCAGGGCCGGCGCTGCCGGCCCTTGTCGTTTCTACAGCCGCGCCTGCGGCGGGTCGTCGTCGGCGGCCTCCGCGCCGGCCCGCGCCAGCGCCATCCAGGCCGAGAACGGCAAGCGCATCGCCTGCTTCGGCGCAGGGCGCAGCATTTCCAGCGACTGCTCGCCGGCCACGATCACGCCGTAGACTGCCGGGACCTCCTCGGGCTCGGCGATGCCGGCGCGCAGCACGTACCAGCACTGGCCGGCGATGGCCCGGTAGGCTGCGCCCTTGTCGGGTCGGCGCAAGTCGGACAGCAGGTCCGCACGCGTGACCTTGATCTCGTGGACCACCGGCTCGAGGTAGTCCTCGACCGAGGTGTGGCGGAGCGAGAACACGTCAGGCTTGGCCATCACCCAGCGCGTGCCGCCGTCGTCGCCAGGAAGCGGCGCGCGCAGCGACAGGCCACGCCAGACGAGCCGGCCGTCGCGCTGCATCGCCTGCGCGACGCGGGCCACCAGCGCCTCGTGGGCACCCCGCGCGGCGCGGTTGTGGTGCAGTGTCGCGGCCAGCTCGGCCACCCCGGACTCGGTGACCCGCAGCGTCTCGCGGCCGTCGGGATCCCAGCAGCGCTCGAGCCAACCGACCGCCAGCAGCTCGATCTCGATCGGGTCCCGGCACGGCCACCCCGCCGACCGCCAGATCTCCCTCAGGCGCCGTCTGTGCGCCGGGCCCAGGTTCGCCGCCGGGTTCATCCAAGCAGCCTATCGCCGCTTGAACGATGAATGCAAGTCAGCGCAATCCACGGCTCTGCGGCACGGTCCAGAATGCTGCCATGGTCACTTCGTCCGTCCTCCACTCCCGCCGGGTCGAGCGCCTGGTCCGCGGCCAGCCCACCAGCGACGGCGCCGGCGTCAAGCTGCTGCGAGTGCTCACGCCCGACCTGCAACGCCGCCTCGACCCCTTCCTGATGCTCGACGCCTTCGGCACCGACCGGCCGGGCGACTACATCGGCGGCTTTCCCGACCATCCGCACCGCGGCTTCGAGACCGTGACCTACATGCTCGCCGGCCGCATGCGCCACCGCGACTCGGCTGGCCACGAGGGCCTGCTCGAGCCCGGCGGCGTGCAATGGATGACCGCCGGCCGCGGCGTGATCCACAGCGAGATGCCAGAGCAGGCCGAAGGCCGGATGGAAGGCTTCCAGCTCTGGCTGAACCTGCCTGCGCGCGACAAGATGCGCGAGCCCTGGTACCGAGACATCCCCGCGCCCGAGATCCCGCTCGTCGAGGCCGACGGCGTGCAGGTGCGGGTGATCGCCGGCGAGGCGCTCGGCACCGCCGGCGCGATGCAGCGCGAGGTCACCGAGCCGATCTTCGTCGACGTCGAACTGGCGCCGGGCGCGCGCTTCGCCCTGCCGCTGCCTGCGGGCCACAACGCCTTCGTCTATGTCTACCGCGAGCAACTGCGCATCGGTGACACCGAGGTGCCGAGCGAGCGCATGGCGATCCTCGCCAATCAGGCCGGCACCGACGGTGTCGAACTCGAGGCGGGCGCCGACGGCGCGAAGGCGATCCTCGTCGCCGGGCGGCCGCTCAACGAGCCGATCGCCCAGTACGGCCCGTTCGTGATGAACACGAACGAGCAGATCTTCCAGGCCGTCGACGACTACCGCCGCGGCGTGCTCGCCTGATCACTCGGTGACCTGCACGCCCTTCCAGAACGCGACGCGATCCTTGATCTCGCGCGCCGCGTCGGTCGGCTCCGGGTAGTACCAGACCGCGTCCTGGTTGATCTCGCCGTCGACGAGCAGGCTGTGGTAGTGCGCCTGGCCCTTCCAGGGGCAGCTCGTGCGGTGGTTGCTGAAGGTCAGGAACTCGCGCTTCAGCGAGGCCTCGGGGAAGTAGTGGTTGCCTTCGACGACGACGGTGTCGTCGCTCTCGGCGATCACCGCGCCGTTCCAGATGGCCTTCATCGCAATCCTCTCCTATCGGTCCCGGCGCAGCACGCCGATCGCCGGCAACGGGCCGCCGAGCACGAACACACTGTAGACCGATCCCGCCGCCAGGGTCTGGTCCATCGCTTCGAACACCGGCGCACCGACGCCGGCGGCATTCACGCTCAGCGCCAGGCTCGTGCCGGGGTCGACATCGACCGCGGCCGAAGCCGTGCCCGCGAGCACCCCCCCGGCCACCGGCAGGCGATCGAGCGTCATCGACAGCGCGCCGGTGCCGCCGGCCATGCCGTGCACCAGCCGGAGCTTCGCGCGCGCGGACGACAGTGGCGGCTGGTTGTCGTCGTCGATCCAGCTGGCGGTCGCGCTGCCGCCCAGGTCGTGCACCAGGAGCGTGTGCTCACTGCCCGGATTCAGCACGCGGTTCGGAGCAGGCAGCGCCGCCGCATTGACGGTCAAGGCCACCGGCTGGTCGCCCGCAGGCACCAGCTGGTAGGCACCGACCGCCGGCGATCCGACCGCAGCAAGCAGCGCGACGCCGCCGACGCTAGCCGAGACCGTGCCCGCCGCCGGCAGCCCGGCGGCCACCCGCACCCGCGCGTGCTGCACCGGCTTGGCCGTGATCGCGCCCTGCTGGGCGAGCCAGAGCGCATTGACCAGCACACCGCCGGACGCCGGCGTGAGCACCAGTGTGGTCACCGCGCGGCTGTCGAGCACGATGTCGCTGCGGTCAAGCCGCAGGTCGTTGCGGTCGCCGGCACGCGTCACGCGCAGCCGCCAGGTGCCGGCGTCGAGGGTCGAAAAGGCGCCGACCGCACCCACCGCCGCGGCGGCCTGCGTCGCCACCGCACCAGTCAGCGGGTCGGCCACCGCGGTCAGGTAGACGTCCAGCGCGCCGGCCTCCGGCGCGGCGTTGACCACCCGCACCAGCGCCTTGCCGCTGTCGGGGGCGGTCTGCTCCTCCTCCAACAGCACCGTCGCCAGCGCACCGGTGCGCCCGTAGGCCAGCAGGGTGCTGTGCCGCTGCTTGACCAGCGCCGGCGTCAGCTACACCAGCGCGGTCGCCGAGCCGGGGGTCGACACGCGGGCCGCCGTGCGCGACGGGTCGATCTCGACATAGGCCGGGCCTTGCCCGTAGCCCACCGACGAGAAGCGCCGCACGTCGTCGATCACGAGGTCCAGCGCGGCGTAGCCCGAACTCGCGTTGACGAAGCGCAGCGGCGCCTTCGTCCGGTCCTCGCCGCCGCCGCAGCCGGCCAGCGCCAGCGCGGCCAGCGCCGCGGCCAGCCACCATCGTCTTGTTGTCATGCCGCCATCCCTGTCCGAGTCCAGGTGTGATGATGCGCCAAAAAAACGGCGCCCGAAGGCGCCGAAGGAGGAGTGGGGCATCGGACCGACGCTCATCGACCCGACGCACCCAATGTAGGACGGCGCCGCCGCGCCGGCCACGCCCACGCGATCAATGGGCGGCCGGGGGCGACGAGCCGCAGCCCGCGCCGACGGACGACGCCGCGGCCTCGAGCTCCCATTGCAGCCACCAGCGCAGCGGTACCAGCGCCGCGACCGCGCCCGGCTCGACATGCTCGGTCACGCTCAGGCCGTCCTGCAGGTCCAGGCTCGACACGAACCAGCCGCAGCGCGGCGGCGGATCGTCGTCGGCCAGGGGCGCGGCGGTGCGAGGGGCGGGCATCCTGGCCATGGCGGTCTCCTGGGTCGGGTTCGGACGGTGCGTGGCGCCATCCTCGGCTGCCGCGTCCGTTCCGACCATCGCCCGCTGGGCGGGTCCGGGGAGGGCCCCCGTCGGGGGGCATGTCAAGATCGCCCCATGTGCGGACGCTATGTGGTCGCCTACGACCCCGACACCCTCGTCGCCGGCTTCAGCGTCGTGCGCGTGCCGGCGTTCCCGCGGCGCTGGAACGTCGCGCCGCAGTCCGACGTGCCGGTGGTCTTCGAGACCAAGGAAGGCGTGCGCGTCGCCGAGACGATGCGCTGGGGCCTGCTGCCGCACTGGGCGAAGGATGCGAAGCTCGCGCACAAGCTCAACAATGCGCGTGCCGAAGGCGTGTTCGACAAGCCCTCGTTCCGGCAGGCGGCGCGCCGGCGGCGCTGTCTGCTGCCGGCCAGCGGCTTCTACGAATGGCAGGCGCTGCCGTCGGGCAAGCAGCCCTGGTACATCAGCCCGAAGGGCGATCTGCCCTTCGCGATGGCCGGCCTGTTCGAGGCCTGGCGCGCCAGCGAGGCCGACGACTGGCTGCTGACCTGCTGCGTCATCACGACCGCACCGAACACACTGATGGCGCCGATCCACGACCGCATGCCGGTGATGCTCGCGCCCGAAGACTGGGCCGCATGGCTCGACCGCGACCGCCATGACCCGGCCGAACTCGCGCCGCTGCTCGAGCCCTGCGACCCGAGCACGATGCAGGCCTGGCCGGTGGCGCGCGCCGTCAACCGCGGCAGCGCCGAGGGCGAGGCGCTGATCGAGCCGATCCCGATCGTCGGCTGAGGTCTCAACCGAACGGCCGCACGCCGAACAGCCAGCCGTGCAGCCAGATCGAGAACACCGCCCACGCGACGAGGCCGATCACCACCGTCAGCACGGTGCGCAGCGCCGGGCCGCGCGCATGGACGGTGCCGGCGGCCCGATCCCGCGCCCGCGCCGCGCGGAAGTCCAGCACCGCCCAGACGAGGAAGCTGCCGAACAGCACGACGTCGGCCAGCGTGTGGTTGGCCAGCAGGTGCGCGAGCGCCCAGACCTTGACCGCCACGACCATCGGATGGCCGATCGCCGCCTTCAGCGCGTTGCCCGGCACGTAAGCCGCCGCCAGCAGCACGAAGGACAGCAGCATCAGCAGCGCGGCCAGGTGGCGCGTCCAGACCGGCGGCGCCCACAGCGCCACCGGCGCCTGCCAGGCGACGTGGTAGCCGTAGACGATCAGCGCCAGGCCGGCCAGCGACAGCAGCGTGTAGCCGCCTTTCCAGCGCCCTTCGCCGAGGCGCGCTATGGTGCGGGAGCGCCAGTCCTCGGCGACGATGCGCACCGAGTGCACGCCGAGGAACAACACCAGTCCGAGGATCAGCCAGGCCATGATCGATCACGTCCGCAACGAGGGTGAGGCCGCCATTGTGCCGGCGACCGTGCTCCGCTTCTGGTTCGGGGACGAACCGCTGGCCGTGCGCGGCGAGTGGTTCCGCAAGGACCCGGCCTTCGATCAGGACATCCGCGAGCGCTTCGGCGCTCTCGTCGAGCGCGCGCTGGCCGGCCCGCTCGGCTGGGACGCCGACCCGGCGTCGCGCCTGGCCGAGGTGATCGTGCTCGACCAGTTCCCGCGCAACCTGTTCCGCGAGCAGGCGCGCGCCTTTGCCGGCGACGCGCGCGCACGCACGATCGCGCTGTCGCTGATCGACGCCGGCGACGACGCGCGGCTGCATCCGCTGCAGCGCTGGTTTGCCTACCTGCCGCTCGAGCACGCCGAGGACCTGGCGCTGCAGCACCGCAGCGTCGCGCTGTTCGAGGCGCTCGCGCGGGAAGATCCGTCGATGGCCGGCGCGCTCGACTACGCCGAGCGGCACCGCGACGTGATCCGCCGCTTCGGCCGCTTCCCGCACCGCAATCGCGCGCTGGGGCGCGAGAGCACCGCTGCCGAACTCGGCTATTTGGCCCAGCCCGGCAGCGGGTTCTAGTACACCACCACCGAGCGGATCGACTCGCCGCGCTCCATCAGCGCGAAGCCCTGGTTGATGTCCTCGAGCTTCAGTCGGTGCGTGATGAGTTCGTCGATGCGCAGCTTGCCGTCCATGTACCAGTCGACGATCCGCGGCACGTCGGTGCGGCCGCGCGCGCCGCCGAAGGCCGTGCCCTCCCACTTGCGACCGGTGACCAGCTGGAACGGCCGCGTCGAGATCTCCGCGCCGGCTTCCGCGACGCCGATGATGATGCTGCGGCCCCAGCCCTTGTGCGTGCACTCGAGCGCCTGGCGCATCACGCGCGTGTTGCCGATGCACTCGAAGCTGTAGTCGGCACCGCCGTCGGTCAGCTGCACGATGGTGTCGACGAGGTTCTCGTGCTCCTTCGGGTTCAGGAAGTCCGTCATGCCGAACTCGCGCGCCATCGCCTCGCGCTCCGGGTTGATGTCGACGCCGATGATCTTGTTCGCGCCGACCATGCGGGCGCCCTGGATCACGTTCAGGCCGATGCCGCCAAGGCCGAACACGACCACGTTGGCGCCGGCCTCGACCTTCGCCGTGAACAGCACGGCGCCGACCCCCGTGGTCACGCCGCAGCCGATGTAGCACACGACGTCGAAAGGCGCGTCGTCGCGGATCTTCGCCAATGCGATCTCGGGCACGACGGTGAAGTTGCTGAAAGTGCTCGTGCCCATGTAGTGCAGGATCGGCTTGCCGTCCAGGCTGAAGCGCGCGCTGCCGTCGGGCATCAGCCCCTTGCCCTGCGTGGCGCGGATCTGCTGGCACAGATTGGTCTTGCGCGACAGGCAGAACTTGCACTGGCGGCACTCCGGCGTGTACAGCGGGATCACATGGTCGCCGGGCTTCAGCGTCGTCACGCCGGTGCCGACCTCGCGCACGATGCCGGCGCCCTCGTGGCCCAGGATCGCCGGGAACAGGCCCTCGGGGTCGGCGCCCGACAATGTGTAGTGGTCGGTGTGGCAGATGCCGGTGGCCTTGATCTCGACCAGCACCTCGAGCGCCTTCGGGCCCTGCAGGTCGACCGTCTCGATCGTCAGCGGCTGGCCGGCCTTCCACGCGATCGCGGCACGCGTCTTCATCGCTCGCCTCCCTTTCGGATGCAGCCGACACCTTACACCGGCAGCGGCTAGAGTCCGCCCATGCACTCTTTCGGCGCCAATGCCAGCGGCGAACGTCTCGAACGCATGCGCGCGTCGCCGCGCTGGCGCGACGGCGGCTTCCGCAACCTCCACCCCAAGCTGCCGGGCCTGCGTGACGAGAGCGCGCCGCGCCCGACCTTGAAGGCGTTGGTGTTCGACGGCGGCCAGCGCCGCAAGCCCGGTGGAGAGCTGACGGTCGGCGACCCGCGCCCGGCCTGGCAGCGCGCTCCGGCCAGCGGCCTGCGCGCGACCTGGCTCGGCCATTCGTCGGTGCTGATCGAGATCGACGGTCACCGCGTGCTGACCGACCCGGTCTGGGGCACGCGCGCGTCGCCGTTCAGGCTGATCGGGCCGAAGCGCTTCCAACGTGCGCCGCTGCGACTGCGCGAGCTGCCCGAGGTCGACGTCGTGGTCATCTCGCACGACCACTACGACCACCTCGACTACCCGACCATCCATGCCTTGGCACGCCACAGCCGCGTGCCCTTCGTCACCTCGCTCGGCGTCGGCGCGCACCTGCAGGCCTGGGGCGTG
>CALJUI010000176.1 GCA_937975735.1 uncultured Rubrivivax sp. | reverse complement strand
GGATCAGCTCGTCGGTGAGCGAGCTCTTGCCGGCGCCGCCGGTGCCGGTGATGCCGACCACCGGGGTCTTCGAGCTCGCCGCTGCCTTGGCCAGCGCGGCCTTGAAGCCCTCGTCGGCGGCACCGTTCTCGAGTGCCGTGATCGCCTGCGCCAGGGCGCGCCAGGCCATGTCGCCGTGGCCCTGCAGCGCGGCGGGATCCTTCGGCGCGTGCACCGACAGATCCTGGTCGGCGCGCATCACCATCTCGCCGATCATCCCGGCCAGGCCCATGCGCTGACCGTCCTCGGGGCTGTAGATGCGGGCGACGCCGTAGTCCTGCAGCTCGCGGATCTCGGCCGGCACGATGACGCCGCCGCCTCCGCCGAAGACCTGGATGTGCTCGCCGCCTCGTGCCTTCAGCTGGTCGACCATGTACTTGAAGTACTCGACGTGGCCGCCCTGGTAGCTGCTGATCGCGATGCCCTGCACGTCCTCCTGCAATGCCGCGGTGACGACCTCGTCGACCGAGCGGTTGTGGCCGAGGTGGATGACTTCCGCACCCATGCCCTGCAGGATGCGGCGCATGATGTTGATCGCCGCGTCGTGGCCGTCGAACAGGCTGGCGGCGGTGACGAAGCGCACCTTGTGGGTGGGGCGGTACTCGGCGAGGGCCTTGTATTCGGCGGACAGGTCGGTCATGGCGTCGGTCGCGGTGGATTGACGTTGACGTAAACGTCAATACGGATGATGCCACCGATGGTTCCGCCCGACGAGGGTAGTTACCATCGCCGGACCGCAAGCGGCCGGCCGCCGACCTGGACCTCCATGAGCTTCTTCGCCATCGACATCGGCAACACCCGCCTGAAGTGGGCGCTGTACGCATCGCCCCAGCCCGGCGCCAAGCTGCTGCACCATGGCGCGGTCTTTCTCGAGACGATCGAGGAACTCGAGGAGAAGCACTGGGCCGGCCTGCCGGCGCCCGGCAGCATGCTCGGCTGCGACGTCGCCGGCGATGCGGTGCGGCGGCGCGTCGAGGAACAGATGGAGCTGTGGGACATCGCCCCGCGCTGGGTCGTGCCTTCGGCGCACGAGGCCGGCGTGACCAGCGGCTACGACTACCCGAACCGGCTCGGCGCCGACCGCTGGGTCTCGCTGGCGGGCGCCCGCGCCCGCGCGATCGCCGACGGCACGCCGCGCCCGGCGCTGGTCGTGATGGTCGGCACTGCGGTCACCGTCGACGCGCTCGACGCCGACGGCCGCTTCCTCGGCGGGCTGATCCTGCCCGGCTTCGGCATGATGCTGCGCGCATTGGAGTTGGGCACCGCCGGCCTGAAGGTGCCCACCGGCGACGTCGTCGACTTCCCCACCAACACCAGCGACGCCCTGATGAGCGGCGGCGCCAACGCGATCGCCGGTGCGATCGAGCGGCAGCACCGCAAGCTGATCGGGCGCACCGGGCAGGAGCCGCTGCTGCTGATGACCGGCGGTGCGGCGGTCAAGCTCGCGCCGATCACCGACCTGAAGTTCACGACCGTCGACTCGCTGATCTTCGAGGGCCTGCTGCAGATCCAGGCCCATCGGCTGGCGCTGTAGGCGCTGGCCGTGGCTGGCGGCGCGTGACTGGCCTCCGCGCGCAGCGCCCGCCCGAGCGGGACGGCCCGGGCCGGCGTTCTCCAGCCCACGCTCGCGGGGCACAACCGGCAGTCATTGGCTGACCTGCCACCGCTAGCCGGGTGCGCTGCACTCTTGAAGGCGATCGCAAGCGGTGCCCGCGCCTGCCGGCCCGATCCGCCCACCCCACCGTCACCGAGGCGTTCGCATGTTGGGGGGCGGATGTCCCAATGGCGTCGGGCCAGGCCTGCGTGGGCCCCGATCCGTCACGCCGGGATGCCGCACGACGCATCGGCCTTCGCCCCTGCCGGCTCGGCCATTGCAGCCACCGGCAGTGACGACGGAGAGTGGCGGCCAGCCGCCTTCGACGGGGTCGCCCCCCGGTTGGTCGATCCCCGTCAACGGCGATAGAAGCGCTCGACCGTGTCCTGCGCGACCTGCTGCAGTTTCGCCTTCGTCGCCGGATCGATCGCCCCCTCGTAGTCGTAGGGATTGCCGACCGGGGACTTGCCGTAGACGGACGCCAGGACCGTGCAGGCCGCCAGGTAGGTGCCGATCAGCGACGGATGCGTGGCATCGGACTTGTGCAGCACCATCTCGGGATGCCGGCGATAGGCCTCCTCGAAGGCGAGCCCCACCGGGATGACCAGCGCCCCGATCTGGTTGCCGGTCTTGACGTACATGTCCTCGGTCAGGCGGATGTTCTCGGGCTTGTAGTCCTTGTGCCCGGAGACGTAGGCATGCGTCATGTACAGCGCCACCTTGCCGCCGCGCGACTGGATCAGCTTGTTGGCGTCCGCCACCGCCTCCTTGAACCCTTCCACGTTCTTGGGCGACAGCGGCTCCATGCTGCCCCCTTGCAGGATCACCAGCTCGAAGGGCTCCTTGACGCCGATCTGTCCCGGCGTGGTGAGCCAGTCGATCGCATGGTGCTTGACCCGCGAACCTCCGATGGTCGACGACTTGTATTGCAGCGAATTCAAGGGCGCGATGCCCGCGGCGTCGACCATCCGGCGCACGTGGTTGTGCAGGCTGTCGCCATAGTAGAAGTAGCTGTTGCCGACGAACAGCACCCGCTTCGGGCTGTCGACCTGGGGCGCGCGGACCGTCGGCGCGACCGACTGGGCCCGGCTCGCTGGCGACGCGACCAGGGTCATGGCGGCTGCCGCCAGCACGGCCAGCAGGGCGCGCCGGGTCGGCGCCGACGCTTGGCGCCACGAAGAGATCAATGAGGTCGCGTGCATGTTCGGTGCTCCTTGTCGAAGGTCAGAAGGCATGGCGGATACCGACCTGGTAGCCGGTGGAGGTCTCACCGCGTCGAATGCCCGAGGGCCCGTTGCTGGTGGTTGTGAAGCTGCCGCCGGTGGTGGTGGTGCCATCGTTGTCGATGGTCCCGGCGTTGGCATACAGGCGCGTTCGCTTGGACAGCGGGTAGTCGTAGCCCACGCCCAGCAGCTTGGCGTCGTACTGCCGCGGCCTGGAACTCGGGCCGGTACCGGACGACTTGGCGATCTGGACCTTCACCCGACCCGGCCCCGCCGGGACCCGGACGCCGAGGGTCATCAGCGTCCGATCGCGTGTCGAGTATTCGGCCTTCTCGTAGGCCGCCACGACATCCACCGCCCCGAAGTCGTACGACGCGCCGATGCTCTGGACCGTCAGGTCGTCGGCCATGCCTCCCGTCTTGAAGGTCTTGCCGAACGCTGCAGACGCTTCGAGCTTGCCGGATGCGTATTCGATGCGGCCGCCCGCATACTTGTTGCCCGTCGCCCCTTCGCCCAGGGCGCCCAGCACGTGGGCCGAAAAGCCCTTGAAGACCGGCGAGCGGTACGACAGCGTGTTGTCGGCGCGCACCCCGGTCGATGCACCCCCCAGGCTCAGGAAGCTGCCGCGCAGGTTGGCCGTGGTCGCCACGCCGACGTAGCCCCACAGGTCGAACTGGTTCCAGTGCAGGAAGGTCGGCACGTAGTCGCGACCGGCGCGCAACTCGCCGAACGAGCCCTTCAGGCTGATCGTGGAGCGGCGCCGGAAGTTGAACTCGTCGCCACCGGTGTCGACATCGACTCCGCCTTCGAGCCAGAAGCCGGCCTTCAGGCCTCCGCCCAGGTTCTCCTCGCCCCGAAACCCGAGGCGGCTGGTGTTCGCCTGACCGCTGACGAGTCCGGTGTTCGACCCAGCCGAGCCGTTCTTGATGCGGGTGGCGGCCAGGTCGAGGATGCCGAAGATCGTCACCTGCGACTGTGCCAGGGCACTGCCGGACAGTGCCGCCAAGATGCAGGCGGTGAGCATCGCGTTGTTCGTTTTCATCGTTGGGTCTCCTTCTCGGTGGGGGTGGGCGTTGTGTTCTTGGGTGAATCAGGTCGCCTGGACGTGCGGCCGGGTCGGCGCGGGCGATCGGCCTCCGGCCTCGAGGACGAGGGCCTCGATGGCGCAGCCGACCTCGGTCGTGCTCGCCGATCCGCCCAGGTCGCGGGTGCGCGGGCCGTCCCTGAGAACGCGCTCGATCGCCGCCACGATGCAGGCGGCGGCTCGCGGGTGGCCCAGGAAGTCCAGCATGAGCGCACCCGACCAGATCATTCCGATCGGGTTGGCGATGTTGTCGCCGTAGATGTCGGGCGCCGAACCATGCACCGGCTCGAACAGCGAGGGGAACCTGCGCTCGGGGTTCAGGTTCGCGGAGGCGGCGATGCCGATGGTTCCGGTCGTCGCCGGGCCAAGGTCCGAGAGGATGTCGCCGAACAGGTTGGTCGCCGCGATGACGTCGAACCGGTCGGGCTGAAGCACCAGTCGGGCGCAGAGGATGTCGATGTGCTGACGGTCGACGCTCACGCCGCTGAAGCGCTGCGCCGTCTCCCGCCCCCAGCGGTCCCACCAGGGCATGCTGACCGCGATGCCGTTCGACTTGGTGGCCAGCGTGATCCGCCGGCGCGGCCGGGACTCGGCGAGCCTGAACGCGAAGTCCAGCAGCCGGGTGCTGCCCGTGCGCGAGAACACGGCCTCCTGGATCACGATCTCCCGCTCGGTGCCCTCGTACATCACGCCACCCAGGTCCGTGTACTCGCCTTCCGTGTTCTCGCGGACGATCACGTAGTCGATGCTGCCGGGCTGGCGGTTGGCGAGCGGGCAGGCCAATCCATCGAACAGGCGCACCGGTCGCAGGTTGACGTACTGGTCGAACCCGCGGCGGAACTGGAGCAGTGACCCCCACAGCGACACGTGATCGGGCACCGTGGCCGGCCAGCCGACCGCACCGAAGTAGATGGCGTCGAACCCTTCGAGCTGCCGCTTCCAGTCGGCCGGCATCATCTGGCCGTGCTTCTCGTAGTAGCGGCAGTTCGCCCAGTCGAACGGCACGACGTCGAGTGCGATGTCGAACACGCGGGCGGCGGCGCGAACGACGCGCAAGCCTTCCGGCAGCACCTCGTTGCCGATTCCGTCGCCGGCGATCGCCGCGATTCGCATCTGACCCATCGAACCCGCCTCGTCCTCTTGTACGAAGGCGATCCTAGGAATGCGGTCTGCTGGCGACAATATGGCAATGTGTCAATACTTTGTGCACACTTCGTAGACAGTCTGCGCGGCCGCGAAAGGGCGCGTTGCGCGCCTACACAGGGCGCGCCACGCGCCGCCGCAACGAACAACGTCGGACACATGCGCGTGATGCGGATGGAAAGGATCTCGTGACGACAGCCATCGACGCGTCTTGTGCACGCTGCATCGGCGCCTTGACCGAGGCGGCCATTCGGGTCCGCGTGCGAGTGCAGACGGCGCGGCGCGCGGCGGCGGTCCCGCGATCGCAGCCTTCGTTCCCGGGGCTGTCGGGCTGTGTTCGTGCTCGCGCCTACCCGCGACCGGAGGCGCCTGTTCCTGGCCCTGCGGCGTGTGATCGTCGCGCGGCGCCGCGCCCGGTCGACCACACAGGCCAGGGACGCCCTGCACCGTGATCAAGCATCACCCCGACAACGAGGACCTGCGCGTCTTCATGGCGGTTGCGCGTCACGCCAGCTTCGTCGGGGCCGCCGCCGAACTGGGCGCGTCCACGGCCTTCGTCACGAAGCGCATCAAGATCGTCGAGAACCTGCTGGGCACCAGGCTCTTCAACCGCACGACGCGTCGGGTGGTCGTGACCGAGGATGGCGAGCGCGCTCTGTACTGGGCCCAGCGCATCCTCGACGACGCCGACCAGCTGCTGCACGACATCGGCACCCGGCGCGACGTCCCGCGCGGCGCCCTGCGGGTCTGCAGCTCGCTCGGGTTCGGGCGCAATGTCGTCGGGCCCGCACTGTCATCGCTCGCCGCCCAGTTCCCGAGCCTGAACATCCGCTTCGAGCTGTTCGACAGGCTGATCGACATCAGCGCCGAAGGCTTCGACCTGGACATCCGGGTCGGCGACGAGATCGCGCCGAACCACATCGCGCGTCGGCTGGCGTCCAACCATCGAATCCTGTGCGCCGCGCCGAGCTACTTGAAGGGCCTGGAGACACGGCTGCGGACACCCGACGAACTGGCCCATCAGCGCTGCGTCGTGATCAAGGAGCGCGACCATCCCTTCGGCCACTGGACCCTGCGCTCGGGCAAGCAGGAAACCACGGTCCGGGTTCCGGCCAGCATGTCGACCAACCACGGGGAGATCGCCGTCGCCTGGGCGGTGGACGGGCACGGCATCTTGCTGCGATCGGTGTGGGACGTGCGGCGGTTCATCGAAGAGGGCCGGCTTGTCCAGGTGCTGCCGGCCTGGCGGCAGGATGCCAACGTGTGGGCGGTCTACCCCGATCGCCTGGAGTTCTCGGCCAAGGTGCGCGTCTGCGTGGAGTGGCTCCAGAAGGTCCTGCCGGGCCTCGCCAGGTCGGCACATCGGCCCCAGACGCCCAGGCCCCAACGGCGTCGACCGGCGGCGTGATGCAGTCGCTGCCCAGCAGGGCGGGCGCCCGTGCGGCGACCGCTGGCGGGGCCTGCCTATCGAACTGGCCGAGCCACGGATGCGAGCATGCCGATGTCGGCCACGCTTCGGGAGCGGCCGTTCACAGCACGTAGCGCGACAGGTCCTCGTCGCCGGCGAGCGACTTCAGCTTCGCGTCGACCTCGGCCTCATCGATCTCGACCGTCTGGCCGCTGCGGTTCGGCGCGTCGAAGCTGATGTCGTCGAGCAGTCGCTCCATCACCGTCGCCAGCCGGCGCGCGCCGATGTTCTCGGTGCGGTCGTTGACGTCGTGCGCCAGTTGCGCCAGCCGGCGGATTGCCGGTTCGGTGATCTGCAGCGTGACGCCTTCGGTCGCCAGCAGTGCCTGGTACTGCGTGACGAGGTTGGCCTGCGTGCGGGTCAGGATCGCGACGAAGTCCTCGACCGACAGCGACGAGAGCTCGACGCGGATCGGGAAGCGGCCCTGCAGCTCGGGGATCAGGTCGCTCGGCTTGCTCAGGTGAAAGGCGCCCGAGGCGATGAACAGGATGTGGTCGGTCTTGACCATGCCGTACTTGGTGCTGACCGTCGTGCCTTCGACCAGCGGCAGCAGGTCGCGCTGGACGCCCTGGCGGCTGACGTCGGTGCCGGTGTGCTCGCTGCGCGTCGCGACCTTGTCGATCTCGTCGAGGAAGACGATGCCGTTGGCCTCGGCGTTGGCCAGCGCGGCGCTGCGGATCTCGTCCTCGTTGACGAGACGGCCGGCCTCTTCCTCCACCAGCAGCGGCAGCGCGTCGCCGATGCGCAGTTTGCGCGTCTTGCGCTTGGCGTTGCCCATCTGCGCGAACAGGCCCTTGAGCTGCTCGGCCATCTCCTCCATGCCCTGCGGCCCCATGATCTCGAGCGCGGGTTTGGCGTCGGCCAGCTCGACTTCGACTTCCTTGTCGTTCAGCGTGCCTTCGCGCAGGCGCTTGCGCATCACCTGGCGCGCGGTGTTGTCGGCCGGCGGGGCGGCGTCGAAGCCGACCGAGCGCGGTGGCGGTACCAGGATGTCGAGCAGGCGGTCTTCGGCAGCGTCCTCCGCCAGGTTGCGCTTGAGCTGGATCTGCCGCTCGCGCTCCTGCTTGACCGAAACGTCGACCAGGTCGCGCACGATGCTGTCGACGTCCTTGCCGACGTAGCCGACCTCGGTGAACTTGGTTGCCTCGACCTTCACGAAGGGCGCATCGGCCAGTTTCGCCAGGCGCCGCGCGATCTCGGTCTTGCCGACGCCGGTGGGGCCGATCATCAGGATGTTCTTCGGCGTGATCTCCGGCCGCAGCTTGTCGTCCACGCGCTGGCGGCGCCAGCGGTTGCGCAGCGCGATCGCCACGGCGCGCTTGGCCGCCTGCTGGCCGACGATGTGGCGATCGAGCTCGGAGACGATCTCCTGCGGGGTCATGCTCATCCGAGGGACTCGATCGTGTGGCTCTGGTTCGTGTAGATGCACAGTTCGCCGGCGATCGTCAGCGCCTTCTTGACGATGTCCGTCGGCGCGAGGTCGGTGTGCTCGAGCAGCGCCTTGGCCGCGGCCTGCGCGTAGGCGCCGCCGGAACCGATCGCCACCAAACCCAGCTCGGGCTCGAGCACGTCGCCGTTGCCGGTGATGATCAGCGAGGTCTGGCGGTCGGCCACGGCCAACATCGCCTCCAGCCGGCGCAGCACGCGGTCGGTGCGCCAGTCCTTGGTCAGCTCGATCGCCGCGCGCACGAGCTGACCCTGGTGCTTCTCGAGCTTGGCCTCGAAGCGCTCGAACAGCGTGAACGCATCAGCGGTCGCGCCGGCGAAGCCGGCCAGCACCTGGTCCTTGTGCAGCTTGCGCACCTTACGCGCGCTCGACTTGACGACGATGTTGCCGAGCGTGACCTGGCCGTCGCCGCCGAGCGCCACCTTGTCGCCACGGCGCACGCTGAGGATGGTCGTCCCGTGCCAGCTGTCCACGGCGGGCGGCTCAGAGGTTGCGGACCTGCACCGGTGCGTGTTCGGTGATGCCCATCGCCCCGAAGAACAGCGCGACCAGGCGGTGCGCGTCGACGAACTGCACGGTGCGCTTCTCGTCGCGCTTGGCGAGCACCCAGTTCAGCAGGTCGCCGGCGGCCAGGAAGTCGACGCGGATCAGCCGCGCGCAGGACACCTGAACCCGCAGCGCGCCGCCGAGCTCGCTGTCGAGCCGGTTCAAGGTGCCGTTGACGTCGCCGATCAGCTGGCCCGACAGCTCCACGCTGGCCTGCTCGATCAGCCCGGTGTCGGGCATGCCCGACTCCATGAAGCTGGTCGAGACCTCGCTGATCATCGACAGCGGCGGCGGGCGGGTCGACATGTCCGAGCCGGCCATGTGGACCTTGCATCGGGTCGGCTCCCAGGACGGCGGCGAAACCTCGTAGGTCACGCAGTAGTCGATCGCCGTCTCGTCGAACTGGTCGGCGCGGTTGACCAGCCGCAGCGCGTCCAGCCGCGCCAGCCAGAAGGCCGGGTCGGCATCGCGCACACCGGTCGGTGCGGCCTCGGCGAGCACGTTGAAGAGGCGGTCGCCGGCCAGCCAGCGCATCTCCAGCGCCTGTCCCGACCAGACCCGGCACAGCACCGACAGCTGGGTCGCCGCCTCGGCGTCGATCGAGCGCAGCGCGCCCCAGTCGAGCACCCAGGGCATCGGCATCTGCAGTGTCTGCGAGCGCAGCCGGGCGACGGCGTCGATGTCCAGCTGCTCGGGCGCGAGCCAGCCGACCTGGCCGGTCGGCACGGACCCCGAGATGCGCTTCGGCCGCTCCTCGGCGACCGCGTCGGCAACCAGCTGCGGCAGCGAGAACCACTGCGGCGCCGACCAGCCGAACTGGCGCGCATAGTCCAGCGCCAGGCTCTCGAAGCGCTGCTGCTGGCCGATCGCCCGGAACAGGTCGAACAGCACCAGCCAGGTCTCGGCATGCTGGTGGCGCGCGCCGCCGACGCCGATCAGCCGCGTCAGCGCCTGCTCGCATTGCGTGAAGTCGGCGTTCGCGAAGGCGATCACCGCCTCGTCGAGTTCGGCGTCGTGCACCGACGCCTCGCTGACCTCGATCGCCGGGGCCGGCGGCATGGCGCTGGCGGGCGCCGCCGGCCCGGCCGCCGGGGCGCTCGGGGTCAGCGGCGACAGGCCGCCCACCATCACCGCCGGAGCCTTGCCCGGCGGCGGCTCGTCGCCGTCGGCCAGCGGCGGCAGCGCGGGCAGCGCGTCGCCATCGTCGACCAGACGACCGGACGGCGATGCGGTGGGCGGTGCCCCGTCGGGGTTGAGCGGTGTCGGCAGCGTCGGCGCGGTGAAGAAGCCGCTGGCCCGCCGGCTGGTCGCGTACAGGCTCTCGCCGACCATCTGCTGCTCGATCTCGTCGATCTTCGCCTTGACGCCGTCCGGCCGGGGGTTGCCGCCCTCGGCGGCGCGGACCTCGGAGTCGTCGAGCCGGGACGAGCCCCCCAGCGCGGCCAGCTGCTCGGGCGTCAGGCCCTCGCGGCGGACCTTGCGCAGCATGTCGAATTCGCGCTTGCGGACGAAATCGTTGCGCCGCTTGCGCTCGACCATCGCCTTCAGCTCGGACTTCTCGACCTCGAGTTCGCGCGCTTCGAATTGGCGCGAGTTCAGTTCCGTCCAGTCGGTGGCCGGGTTGGCCACGAACCTGACCACCTTGCGGAAGAAGCTTTCGTTTTCCTTGGGTTCGGTCATCAGGACGTTGGCCGGTCAGTCGCCGAACATCTTCTGCTTGAGTTCACGGCGCTGCTGCGCCTCGAGCGACAGCGTCGCCGTCGGCCGCGCCAGCAACCGGGCCAGACCGATCGGCTCGCCGGTCTCGTCGCAGTAGCCGTACTCGCCGCTGTCCAGGCGGGCCAGCGACTGCGCGATCTTCTTCAGCAGCTTGCGCTCGCGGTCGCGCGTGCGCAGTTCGAGCGCGTGCTCTTCCTCGATCGTCGCGCGGTCGGCCGGGTCGGGCACGATCGACGTGTCCTCGCGCAGGTGCTCGGT
>CALJUI010000175.1 GCA_937975735.1 uncultured Rubrivivax sp. | reverse complement strand
TCTTATCGCGGATCTTGTTCACCAGTTCCTGGTAGAGCTGCTGAAAAGTCTTGCCTTTGCATCCGGGCGAGGGGGCGAGCAGCTATTCGGCAGTAGAGACGAGGGGATGCCGGGGGAGATGGTCGGGGGGGGCGGGGCCGAGGTGCTGCGCGAGGACGAGGCACGCATCGTCGACGCGCTGAGGCGGCGCGGCGCCACGGTCGCGATGGTCGGCGACGGCCTGAACGACGCCGGTGCCCTGGCCGCTGCCGATGTGGGCATCGCGATGAGCACGGGCACCGACGTCGCCATGCACGCCGCCGGCGTGACGCTGATGCGCGGCGACCCGGCGCTGGTCGCGGCGGCGATCGACATCAGCCGACGCACCTACGGCAAGATCCGCCAGAACCTGTTCTGGGCCTTCGCCTACAACGTCATCGGCATCCCGCTGGCCGCCTTCGGGCTGCTCAACCCGATGCTGGCCGGTGCGGCGATGGCCTTCAGCAGCGTGAGCGTGGTCGGCAATGCCCTGCTGCTGCGCCGCTGGACGCTGCGCGACCGCTGAGGCTGCATGCGCCACCGGCCCGCTGTAAGGCGGGCCGGTGCCTTGCCACGTGACCGGCGGTACCCTTCCAACGTGAAGATGACCACGCCGCGGCGCCATGGTCGCGCAATCCGATGATCGAGCCTACCGTCTGGGGCCTCGTGGCCCTGCCGCTGCTGTTCGGCCTGGTCGGCTTCGTCGAGCCCTGCACGGTCGGGACGACCCTGCTGATGACCAAGCAGCTCGAAGGCCGCAGCGCCGGCGCGAAGGTGGCGCAGATGCTGGTCTTCACCGCCACGCGGGCGGTGCTCATCGGCCTGTTGGGCGTCGCGGCGGCATTCGCGGGCACGGCCTTCCTCGGCTTCCAGCGCAGCGCGTGGGGCCTGCTCGGCGGCGTGTACCTGGCGCTCGGCATCGTGTACCTGAGCGGCCACGCGGGGCACGTCATGCGCCGCCTGGGGCCGGGACTCGGGCGCCTTCAGGGCCGCCGCGGCGCGCTGCTGCTGGGCCTGATCTTCGGGCTCAACATCCCGGCCTGCGCCGCACCGCTGGTGCTGGCCTTGCTGGGCTGGTCCGCCGCCTCGGGGGCGACGACGGCGGACCTGGCACGGGGCTTCATCTCGCTGGCAGTCTTCGGGCTGGCGCTGTCGCTGCCGCTGGTCGCCGCCGTGCTGTGGGCGCCGGCGCGCGCGCTGCTCGACCGGCTGGCCGCATCGTCGCGCAGCCTGCCGCGCTGGACCGGCGCGCTCTTCGTCGCGCTGGGGCTGTGGTCGATCTGGTTCGCCTTGTTCGTGCCGATCACGGGCCCGGACTGAGCCCGACGCACCTCCAAGGGGCCCTCAGGGGGGCTTGACCTTGCCCCCGTGGCAAGGTGCAGCGTGATCGCATGCGGACACGACGCGCCAGGCTCGCCCAGGCCTCGCCCGAACGGCTCGAGCGAGGGCTCACCGACGCGCTGGTGTGCGCGCGGCGGCTGGGTTCGGTGCGGGTGGCCGAGGCCGTGCTGAGCGCGCTCGAGGCGCACGCTCGTGAGACGGGCCGGCAGGCGGCGCTCGACGCAGCCTACCTGCGCTGCGTCAGCCATGGCACGCGGGGCGTGCCCGTGCGCGCCCGCGTCCGTTCGATCGGCCGCCTCGGGCCTCGGCCGTGCTGAGTGGATAGCGGACCGGGACTGGGCAATCCAGCGTCCCGGCGCCGCTGTGGCGCAGTCGTCAGTGGCAGTGTCCGCAGCAGGACGGCGCGCCGGCGGCGGGCGTCTCGGCGGCCGAGGTCTCGACCGGCGCCGGGGTGAAGCCCGCGTCCGTGATGGCCTGGGTGAGTTGCTGGGCGCCGGCCTGGTCCGGCTCGACCATCACCAGCTTGCGTGCGAGGTCGATCGTGACGCCGGCATGCGCGTCCACAGCCTGCACGGCCTGGGTGATGGTGGCGACGCAGTGGTCGCAGGTCATGTCGTCGACTTGGTAGGCGATCATCGTGTGCTCCGAGAGAAGGGGTCAAAAGCCGTGTGGACTCTGGGCCCTGCCACAGCGGCAAGGTCAAAGGAACCCGACACGACGTCGTGCGCCGGGCCCGGTCCTGCCGGCGTTGAGCGATGGCAGACTGCAGGTATCCATCCCTGGACCTGCACATGAAGACTTCGGTTGTCGTCATGGCCGTGGCGGCCGTGACCTTGGTCGCCAGCGTGGCCACCCTGGTGTTGAAGCCCGCTGCGCCGGACACCGGCCCTGTGTTGCGCCCGGACGATGCGAAGGTACTGGCGCAGGGGGAGCGCCTCTATGCGACGCATTGCGCCGCGTGCCACGGCGCCCGGCTGGAAGGGCAGCCCGCATGGCGCGTGCGTGGCCCCGACGGCCTGCTCCCTGCGCCGCCCCACGACGCCAGTGGGCACACCTGGCACCACCCTGATGAGGTGCTCTTTCGCATCACCAAGCACGGCGTCGCCAGCGTGGCCGGCGACCCGGGCTACAAGTCGTCGATGCCGGCCTACGACGGCCAACTGAGCGATGCCGAGATCGTTGCCGTGCTGTCGTGGATCAAGGCGCAGTGGCCCGCCGC
This sequence comes from uncultured Rubrivivax sp., assembly GCA_937975735.1. GTDB lineage: Bacteria > Pseudomonadota > Gammaproteobacteria > Burkholderiales > Burkholderiaceae_C > Rubrivivax. The sequence continues at coordinate 1,069 of CALJUI010000175.1, read as the reverse complement.
CGTGCGGCAAAAGCATGACCAGATCAACGCACAGGCTGCGAGGTCCTCAGGCAACTGATCCGGTGGCGAATGCGCCTGCAGGGCGTGCTGCCATCGACACCATCACTCACACCTCTTGCGCCGGTCGCGTCCGCCGCAGCATCCACGCCGCGTAGAGCACGAACAGCAGCGTCGAGCCCACCAGCATGCCGCCCTGGGCGTGGCTCGGCATGACCGGCACCAGCGAGAAGAACACCGCGAAAGGCGCCGCGCCCAGCGTCGTCGACAGGGCGTTGTCGAGCGCCGACGCGCGTCGACTGAACATGCCCAGCGCATACGACAGCACGTCGACCGGGAAGGTCATGCGCAGCAGCACCAGGGACATCAGCCGGTGGCGCGGGTCGATCAGCCGGTCGATGTCGGCGTGCCGCTGCACGGACGGGAAGCGACGCAGGATCGTGTCGCGCGCATGCCGGCCCAGCGTGAACGACAGGGTGGCACCCGCGATCCAGCCGGCCAGCAGCAGCGCCGCCGTCCACTCCCAGCCATAGGCCAGCGCCATGAACGGCACCAGCGGCAGGTTGGTGAGCATCGGCGCCAGCACGGCGATGATCGAGGTCACGAAGAACAGCGCCATGCCCAGGACCGCGTGCGACGCACCCTCGGCCTCCAGCCAGGGCCCTGCGCGCCGAGCGACCAGGGCCGCGACGACGAACATCAGCACGACACCCGCGCCCGTGCGCCACGACGGCAGCAGCACGGACCAGGATGGCGCCGCGGCTCGCATCGGCAGACCATCCCGCGCGGGTGGTGGCACGTCCGGCCTCGTCATCGGCCCCGCAGGGTCGGCACGAGCCCGGCCATGGCCGCCTCGCCGGCATCGATCAACGCGTCGACGTTCAAGCGCGCACGCATGAGCTCGTGCACGTCGAGCTTGATCAGGTGCTCGGCCTGTCGCGTCTGCTCGCGCGCCAGCGCATTGCCCAGGATGTGCATGGCCTGGAACGCATAGTCCGACGCTGACGACGGCGTCTCCTCGTACGGCCGGTAGGCCCCGTCGACCGCCACGATGCGCGTGGCGCCCAGCTGC
>CALJUI010000174.1 GCA_937975735.1 uncultured Rubrivivax sp. | reverse complement strand
CACCTCGTCGCGGGTGCGCACCAGCGCCTCCTTGATCATCGCGTTGCGCTTGGCCACGTCGACCTCGGTCTTCATCGCGTCGACGAGCTGGTCGACCCTCGCATCGCTGATGCGCGAGAAGTTGAAGTTGCCGTCCGGGCCGCCGGCGCGCGTGCGCACCAGCGACTGCAGCGTGTACTGCGCGTCGTAGGTCGCCACGCCCCAGCCGAGCAGGTAGACCGAGCTGTCGAAGTTCTGCACCTTCTGGATGAAGGTCGCCATGTTCTCCGCGGCGAGCTTGCCCTTGACGCCGATCCGCGCCCACATCGCGAGCACCGCCTGGCAGATCTCCTCGTCGTTGACGTAGCGGTTGTTCGGGCAGTTCAGCTGCACTTCGAAGCCGTCGGGGTAGCCGGCGTCGGCCATCAGCTTCTTCGCGCCGTCGACGTCGACCTTGGCCGGCACGTCGATGTCCGGGGCGTTGCCGTTGACGCCGGGGGCGACCATCACGCCGGCCGGGATCGACAGGCCGCGCATGATGTTGCGCTTGATCGCCTCGCGGTCGATCGCCATGCTCAGGGCCTGGCGCACGCGCTTGTCGGCGAACGGGTTCTTGCCCTTGACGTTGCTGTACTTCAGCTCGGCGCTGCCGACGTCGGGCGCCAGGTAGATCGTGCGCACCTCGGGGCCGTCGAGGATCTTGAGCTTGCTGTCGGCGCGCAGGCGGGCGACGTCCTGCGTCGGCAGGTCGGTCAGCATGTCGACGTCGCCCGACAGCAGCGCGGCGACACGGGTGGCGTCGGACTTGATCGGGGTGTAGATCACCTCGGTGACGTTGCCGTCGAGCTTGTCCCACCAGTCCTTGTTCACCGTCATCGTGATGCGCTGGTCGGGGGTCCAGCCGGTGACCTTGTAGGGCCCGGTGCCGTTGGTGTTGCGCGAGGCGAAGTTCTCTTCCTTGGCCTTGTAGTCCTGCGTGTTGACGGTCTTGTTCTTCTCCGACCACGACTTGCTCATGATTCGGAAGTCGATGATGTTGCGCAGCAGGAGGGGGTTCGGAGCGGCCAGGAGCACGTCGATCGTGTGGTCGTCGATCTTCTTGATCTCGTTGATGCCGGTCACGTAGATCTGCATCGTGCCCTGCGGCTGCTTGATGCGGCCCAGCGAGAAGACCACGTCGTCGGCGGTGAAGGGCGAGCCGTCGTGGAACTTGACGCCCTTGCGCAGTTCGAATCGCACCTGCGTCGGGCTGATCATCGTCCACTTGGTGGCCAGCGCGGGCTCGACCTCGTACTTGGCGTTGTAGCGGGTCAGACCCTCGTAGGCGTGCTGCAGGATGCCGTTGGTGGTGGCGTGGTTCTGCGAATGCGGGTCCAGCGTCAGGATGTCGTTCTGCGCCGCCCAGCGCAGCGTGGCGGCCGACGCCGGCGCGGCGACGAGCGCGGCGCCCAGCGCGATGGACGCGGCGGCCAATAGACCGTGGAACTTCATGGGGTGCTCCTCGAGGACAGGGAAAGCCGTGATGCTAGACCGACGGCCGGCCCTTGCATTCGGGGTTAGCCCGGCCCGGCGGCCGCCAGATCGGCATCGCAGCCGCGCGCCGCAGCGATCCAGCGATGCGCCAGCCGGCGCGCGATCGCCGCCGGCAGCCAGGGCAGGTGACGCCGCGGATCGGTGATCACGCCGCAGCGGTAGCGCGTCTCGGCAGCATCCCAGAACAGCGCGATGCAGGTGCCGCGCCGGCGCCGCGACAGCAGCATGCCCAGCGGGCAGGGCTCGGCGGCGCAGCACAGGCCGCAGCCGTTGCACGGCGCGCCGAGCGCGGGCTTGGCCGGCGCGTCGGGTTGCAGGTGGATCACGATGGTCTGTGGCGGCACGCCGACAGTCTCGCGGCGTCCGCCGGCCGGTGTCAGCAAAACAGAGGGTTTGCCGGGGTTCAATTCGAGGATCGTCCGGATCGGGGTGGTACATTCCCCGGCTGGAAAAGAACAGGTCCTTCCCCGTCCCCTTGCTGGTGCGAAACGTACGGCAAGGCGGGTCGCAATCCGCCAACCGGTCGAGCCGGGTCGCGGAAGGTGTTGAAACCCATCGCAGCCCTGGAAACCGGGGTACGAGGTGAGCGAGCAATGATGCAACAGTCCAGGTCGACGTCGTACCTGTTCGGCGGCAATGCGCCGTATGTCGAGGAGCTCTACGAGGCCTACCTCGACAACCCGGGCAGCGTCCCCGACAACTGGCGCACCTACTTCGACAACCTGCAGCACGTCCCGGCGGTGGACGGCAGCGAAGCGCGCGACGTCGCGCACGCCCCGGTGATCGAGTCCTTCGCGCAGCGCGCCAAGGCCAACGCCTTCGTCGTTCGCACCACCGGCGACGACCTCGCGATCGCTCGCAAGCAGCTGCATGTGCAGTCGCTGATCGCGGCCTACCGATCGCTCGGCTCCCGCTGGGCCGACATCGACCCGCTCAAGCGCACCGAGCGCCCGAAGATCCCGGAGCTGGAGCCGGCGTTCTACGACCTGACCGAGTCCGACATGGACATGACGTTCAGCGCGACGAACACCTACTTCACGAAGGCCGAGAGCATGACCCTGCGGGAGATCCTGCAGGCCCTGCGCGAGACCTATTGCGGGTCGATCGGCGCGGAGATCATGCACATCACCGAGCCGGTGGAGAAGCGCTGGTGGCAGGAGAAGCTCGAAAGCCTGCGCGGCAAGGCGACCTTCACCGCCGAGCAGAAGAAGCACATCCTGAACCGGCTGACCGCGGCCGAGGGGCTGGAGCGCTACCTGCACACCAAGTACGTCGGCCAGAAGCGCTTCTCGCTCGAGGGAGGCGAGAGCTTCATCGCGTCGATGGACGAGCTGATCCAGCGCGCCGGCAGCCTGGGCGTGGCCGAGATCGTCATCGGCATGGCCCACCGCGGCCGCCTGAACGTGCTGGTCAACACGCTGGGCAAGATGCCCAAGGACCTGTTCGCCGAGTTCGACCATTCCGCGCCGGAGGACCTGCCGGCGGGCGACGTCAAGTACCACCAGGGCTTCTCGAGCGACGTGTCCACCCCGGGCGGGCCGGTGCACCTGAGCCTGGCCTTCAACCCGTCGCACCTGGAGATCGTCAACCCGGTCGTCGAGGGCTCGGTCAAGGCGCGGCTGGAGAGGCGCGGCGACACCACGCTGTCGCAGGTGCTGCCGGTGCTGGTGCACGGCGACGCCGCGTTCGCCGGCCAGGGCGTCGTGATGGAGACGCTGGCGCTGGCCTATGCGCGCGGCTACCGCACCGGCGGCACGGTGCACCTGGTGATCAACAACCAGATCGGCTTCACGACCAGCGATCCACGCGACAGCCGCTCGTCGCTTTACTGCACCGACGTCGTCAAGATGCTCGACGCGCCGGTGCTGCACGTCAACGGCGACGACCCCGAGGCGGTCGTGCTGTGCACCCAGTTCGCGATGGACTACCGGATGAAGTTCGGCAAGGACGTCGTCGTGGACATCGTCTGCTTCCGCAAGCTCGGCCACAACGAGCAGGACACGCCGGCGCTGACCCAGCCGCTGATGTACAAGGTCATCGGCAAGCACCCGGGCACGCGCAAGCTCTATGGCGACAAGCTGATCGCGCAGGGCGTGCTCGACGAGAACGGCCCCGACGAGATGGTCAAGGCCTACCGGGCCGCGATGGACGAGGGCCGCCACACGGTGGACCCGGTGCTGACCAACTTCAAGAGCAAGTACGCGGTCGACTGGGCGCCCTTCCTCGGCAAGAAGTGGACCGACGCTGCCGACACGGCGCTGCCGCTGACCGAGATTCGACGCCTGGCCGAGCGGCTGACGACGATCCCCGAGAACTTCAAGCTGCACCCGCTGGTCGAGAAGGTCATCGCCGACCGCGCCGCGATGGGCCGCGGCGAGATCAACGTCGACTGGGGCATGGGCGAGAGCCTGGCCTACGCCTCGCTGGTCGCCAGCGGCTACGGCGTGCGCCTGTCGGGCGAGGACTGCGGGCGCGGCACCTTCGTGCACCGCCACGCGGTGCTGCACGACCAGAACCGCGAGCGCTACGACACCGGCACCTACGTGCCGCTGGAGAACATCGCCGAGAACCAGGCCAAGTTCCGCGTCATCGACTCGATCCTGTCGGAAGAGGCGGTGCTCGGCTTCGAGTACGGCTACGCCTCGGCCGAGCCGAACACGCTGGTCGTCTGGGAGGCGCAGTTCGGCGACTTCGTCAACGGTGCGCAGGTCGTGATCGACCAGTTCATCGCCTCCGGCGAGGTCAAGTGGGGCCGCGCCAACGGCCTGACGCTGCTGCTGCCGCACGGCTACGAAGGGCAGGGCCCCGAGCACAGCTCGGCGCGCCTCGAGCGCTTCATGCAGCTCTCGGCCGACAACAACATGCAGGTCTGCCAGCCGACCTCGGCGAGCCAGATCTTCCACCTGCTGCGCCGGCAGATGGTGCGCATGTTCAGGAAGCCGCTGATCATCCTGTCGCCGAAGTCGCTGCTGCGCGCGAAGGACGCCGGCTCGCCGCTGACGGAGTTCACCAAGGGCGAGTTCCGCACCGTGATCGGTCCGCAGCGCGACGAGATCGTCGGCGACAAGGTCAAGCGCGTGATCTGCTGCTCGGGCAAGGTCGCCTACGACCTGCTGCGCCGGCGCGACGAGAAGAAGGCCTGGGACGTCGCGATCCTGCGCGTCGAGCAGCTCTACCCGTTCCCGCACAAGGCCTTCGCGGCCGAGATGAAGCGCTTCCCGAATGCCACCGAGGTCGTCTGGTGCCAGGACGAGCCGCAGAACCAGGGGGCGTGGTTCTTCGTGCAGCACTACATCCACGACAACATGCTGCCCGGCCAGAAGCTCGGCTATGCCGGGCGCGCCGCCTCGGCCTCACCCGCGGTGGGCTATGCCCATCTCCACCAGGAGCAGCAGAAGGCGCTGCTCGACCAGGCGTTCGGCAAGCTCAAGGGCTTCGTCCTGACCAAGTGACTCCCGACCACTCACGAGAACAACGATGGCCATCGTAGAAGTCAAAGTCGCGCAGCTCTCCGAATCCGTGGACGCGGCCACGCTGCTGCAGTGGAAGGAGAAG
>CALJUI010000173.1 GCA_937975735.1 uncultured Rubrivivax sp. | reverse complement strand
GCGGTGCTGACGCTGTTCGGCGAGTACATCGGCACCGATCGCGCCGACGGCCTGCGCTGGGCCAACCCGCTGGCGGTCAAGCGCAAGATCTCGCGGCGCGCGCGCAACCTGAACGGCCCGACATTGAAGGTCAACGACAAACGCGGCAACCCGGTGGAGATCGGCGCCGTCGTCGTCTGGCGCGTCACCGACACCGCGCAGGCGGTGTTCGACGTCGACGACTACGAGACCTACGTCAAGGTGCAGGCCGAGGCCGCGGTGCGCCACCTGGCGTCGATCTACGCCTACGACGACGGCGAGGACCTGGGCCCCGGCGAACACACGCTGCGCGGCGGCATGGACGAGGTGGCGGCGGCGCTGCGTGCGGAACTGCAGGAGCGCTTCGCCGATGCCGGCGTCGAGGTCGTCGATGCGAAGCTGAGCCACCTGGCCTATGCGCCCGAGATCGCGCAGGTGATGCTGCGCCGGCAGCAGGCCGAGGCGATCGTCAGTGCGCGCCACAAGATCGTGCAGGGCGCGGTCGGCATGGTCGAGGCGGCGCTGACCGGGTTGTCGGAGCGGCAGATCGTGAACCTCGACGACGAACGCAAGGCGGCGATGGTCAGCAACCTGCTGGTCGTGCTGTGCTCGGACCACGACACGCAGCCGATCGTCAACGCCGGCACGCTGTACAACTGATGCATCCGTCCTACCGGCACGCGCAGCCGTTCACGTCGTTGTGGACGCTGATGCCGTTCACCTCGCTGGCGGTGGCCAGCGTGCTGTGGCTGACCGCGGACCCGCACGCGCAGTGGGGCGTGGGCATCGTGCTGGTCACGACGGTGCTGACGCTCGGCGTCTTCGGGCGCCTGCTGGTCGAGGTGGACGCCACGATGCTGCGCTGGCAGTTCGGCTGGCTCGGCGTGCCGCGCTGGTCGCTGCCGCTGGCGCAGATCGAACGCTGCGAGTCCGCGCGAGGCAGTGCCAGCGGCGCCGGCATCAAGGGCAGCCGGCGCCACCGCGAGTACACGGCCGCGCTGCGCAGCAGCGCCGTGCGATTCGTGCTCAAGGACGGCCGCAGCATCCTGATCGGCACGCCGGAGCCCGATCGCCTGCGCGCCTTCGTCGAAGCCCGGCTGCCCGGGCGCTGAGTTCATCGATGGCCAGCCCCGGCAAGAAGCACTTCCCGCTGCGCATCGATCCCAAGCTGTGGGCCGAGGTCGAACGGCTGGCGGCGCAGGAACTGCGCAGCGCGAACGCCCAGGTCGAGTACCTGCTGCGCGAGGCGCTGGCGCGGCGCGGGCGGATGCCGCCGGGGCCCCAAGACCCCGACACCCCCCCGGCGCCGGGTGATCGCGAAGCGACCCGATAGACTCGCTCCTCATGGATCCGTCCCCCGGCGCGCGCGCGCGTGCGTCCTCCCCCCGCGCGCTGTCGGGCCTGCTGCCCTTCCTGCACCCCTACCGCGGCCGCATCGTGCTGGCCGGCGTCTTCCTCGTGCTGGCGGCGGCAGCGACGCTGCTGTTCCCGGTCGCGCTGAAGGGTCTGATCGACGAAGGCTTCGTCGCCGCCGACCCCGGCCAGCGGGTGATGGGGCTGCGCGAGCACTTCCTCGAGCTGTTCGCGGTCGGCGCCGCGCTCGGCGTGTTCTCGGCGGCGCGCTTCTACATGGTCAGCTGGATCGGCGAGCGCATCACCGCCGACCTGCGCAATGCGGTCTATGCCCACGTCGTGCGGCAGAGCCCGGCCTTCTTCGAGACCACCCAGACCGGCGAAGTGCTGTCCCGGCTGACCACCGACACGACGCTGGTTCAGTCGGTCGTCGGCTCGTCGCTGAGCATGGGGCTGCGCAACACCGTGATGGGGCTGGGCGCGCTCGGCGCGCTGGTCGTCACCAACCCGGTGGTGATGACGCAGGTGCTGGGCATCCTCGTGCTGGTCGTGCTGCCGAGCCTGTACTTCGGCCGCCGCGTGCGCAAGCTCAGCCGCGCCAGCCAGGACCGCGTGGCCGACTCGAGCGCGATCGCCGCCGAGGTGCTGAACGCGATCCCGGTGGTGCAGAGCTACAACCAGCAGGACCGCGAGGGCACCCGCTTCGACCGCTCGACCGAGAACGCCTTCGACACCGCGATCAAGCGCACCCGGGTGCGCTCGGTGCTCGTCGCCTTCATCATCAGCGCCACCTTCGGCGCGCTGCTGTGGGGCCTGTACCAGGGCACGCAGGCGGTGCTGCGCGGCGACATCACCGCCGGCCACCTAGGCCAGACCGTCGTCTTCGTGATCATCTTCGTCAGCTCGGTCGCGGTGCTGTCGGAGATCTACGGCGAGCTGCTGCGCGCCGCCGGCGCGACCGAGCGGCTGATGGAACTGCTCGACGCGAAGTCGCCGGTGGCCGACCCGCCGGCGCCGACGCCGCTGGCGGCGGCACGCGGCGGCTCGGCGGTGCATTTCGAGCAGGTGCTGTTCCACTATCCGTCGCGGCCGCAGACCGCGGCCTTGGCCGACTTCACGCTCGACGTGCGGCCCGGCGAGACGGTGGCCCTGGTCGGTCCCAGCGGCGCCGGCAAGAGCACCGTGCTGCAGCTGCTGCTGCGCTTCTACGACGTGCAGCAGGGCGCGGTGCGGGTCGACGGCGTCGACGTACGCCAGGTGGCGCTGGCCGAACTGCGCCAGCGCATCGGCATCGTGCCGCAGGACAGCACCATCTTCTCGTCCAGCGCGCTCGAGAACATCCGCTACGGCCGCCCCGACGCCAGCGACGAGGAGGTGATCGCCGCCGCCAGGGCGGCTTTCGCGCACGACTTCATCAGCGCGCTGCCCGAGGGCTACCAGACCTACCTGGGCGAGCGCGGCGTGCGCATCAGCGGCGGCCAGCGACAGCGCATCAGCATCGCGCGCGCGATGTTGAAGAACCCGCCGCTGCTGCTGCTCGACGAGGCCACCAGCGCCCTGGACGCCGAGAGCGAGCGCATGGTGCAGGCGGCGCTGGAGGCGGCGATGCGGGACCGCACGACGATCGTCATCGCGCACCGGCTGGCCACCGTGCAGCGCGCCGACCGCATCGTCGTGCTCGACCACGGCCGCATCGACGACGTCGGCACCCATGCCGAGCTGGTCGCGCGCGGCGGCCTGTACGCGCGACTGGCAGCGATGCAGTTCGAGCTCGAGCCGGCGGGATAATCGCCGCATGACCCGACCCATCCGCACCCAGTACGAGGACTTCATGCGCCACGTGTTCGAGCACGGCGTGGCCAAGGCCGACCGCACCGGCACCGGCACCCGCAGCGTGTTCGGCCACCAGATGCGCTTCGAGCTGGCCGAAGGCTTTCCCCTGGTCACCACCAAGAAGGTGCACCTGAAGAGCATCGTCCTCGAGCTGCTGTGGTTCCTGCGCGGTGACGGCAATGCACGCTGGCTGCAGGAGCGAGGCGTGACGATCTGGGACGAGTGGGCGGCGCCCGACGGCGACCTCGGCCCGGTCTACGGCGTGCAGTGGCGGTCCTGGCCGACGCCCGACGGCGGGCACGTCGACCAGATCGCGCAGGTCGTGGAACAGCTCAGGACCAACCCGGATTCGCGCCGCATCATCGTCAGCGCCTGGAACGTGGCCGAGCTGCCCCGGATGGCGCTGATGCCCTGCCACGCCTTCTTCCAGTTCTACGTGGCCAACGGCAAGCTGTCCTGCCAGCTCTACCAGCGCAGCGCCGACATCTTCCTGGGCGTGCCGTTCAACATCGCCAGCTACGCGCTGCTGACCCACATGCTCGCGCAGCAGTGCGACCTGCAGGTCGGCGAGTTCATCTGGACCGGTGGCGACTGCCACATCTACGACAACCACCACGAGCAGGTGCGCACCCAGCTCGCGCGCGCGCCGCACCCGTACCCGACGCTGCACATCAGGCGCCGGCCGGCGTCGATCTTCGACTACGCCTTCGAGGACTTCGAGGTCCTCGACTACCAGCACCACCCCGCCATCAAGGCGCCGGTCGCGGTGTGATCCTGTCCCGCCGGGACGTCGGCCTGCTGGTGCTGCTCACGCTGATGTGGGGCATCAACTGGCCGATGATGAAGTTCTCGCTGCGCGAGATGACGCCGCTGTGGTTCCGCGCCGTCACGATGGGCGGCGGCGCGCTGGTGCTGCTGGGGTTCTACCGCTGGCGCGGCGTGTCGATGGCGCTGCCGCGGCACGAGGTCGGGCGCATCGTCTGGCTGGCGCTGCCCAACATCGTCGGCTGGCACTGCTTCTCGATCATCGGCCTGCAGGAGCTGGCCTCCGGCCGCGCCGCGATCCTCGGCTTCACGATGCCGGTGTGGACGGTGCTGATCGGCCTGCTGCTGACCGGCGAGCGCATGACGCGGCGTGTCTGGATCTCGGTCGTCGCCGCCGCCGCCGCGGTCGCGCTGCTGTCGGCGCAGGAGTTCGCGCAGCTCGCCGGCCGCCCGGCCGGCGTGGCGTGGATGCAGCTCGCCGCGGTCTGCTGGGCGGTCGGCACGCTGATGATGCGGCGCACGCAGACCTCGCTACCGAACGAGGCGGTGACGGTGTGGATGATGCTGATCGGCGCCGCCTTCTTCTGGACGATCGCGCCGCTGACCGAGCCGCTGCCGTCGCCCGCCTCGTTCAGCGGGCCGATGTGGGGCGCGCTGGCCTACGGCGTGGTGCTGAACTACGGCTACGCGCAGGTGCTGTGGTTCGGCATGGCGCGCCGGCTGCCGCCCACCGCCAGCGCCTTCTCGATCATGGCGGTGCCGCTGGTCGGCACGCTGTCGGCGGCGGCGCTGATCCAGGAGACGCCGCGCATGGCCGACTGGTTCGCGGCGGTCGCCATCATGGTCGCGATCGCCAGCGCGCTGCTGCCGCGGCGCGCGCCGCGCTGATCGCCCGCGCCCGGCTCAGTCGGCCGCCAGCAAGGCCACGAACTGCTCGGCCGGCACCGGCTTGCTGAACAGAAAGCCCTGGAACTGGTCGCAGCCGAGCTCGCGCAGGCACTGCAGCTGCTCCGCGGTCTCGACGCCCTCGGCGATCACGGACATGCCCAGGCGATGACCGAGGTCGATCACGGTGCGCACGACCGCGACCTCGCTCGAGCGCTCGGGCACGTGCATGACGAACGAGCGGTCGATCTTCAGCTCGTCGAGCGGGAAGCGCGTCAGGTAGCTCAGCGACGAGTAGCCGGTGCCGAAGTCGTCGATCGACAGCGTGACGCCGAGCGCCTTGAGCTCGTGCATCAGCGCCAGGCCCGTCTCGACCTCTTCCATCAGCATGCTTTCGGTCAGCTCGACCACGAGCAGCTGCGGCTGCAGCCCGCTGTCGAACAGCGCGCGGCGGATCACGTCGCACAGGTCGCCGGCGACGAACTGCGGCTTGGCGACGTTGACCGCGATCTTCAGCGGCGCGTGGCCGGCGCGGACCCAGCCCGCGGCTTCGCGGCAGGCGCGCTCGAGCACCCAGCGGCCGATCTCGCCGATCAGGCCGAGCTCCTCGGCGAGCTGGATGAATCGTCCCGGCGGGATCAGGCCCTGCTCGGGATGCTGCCAGCGCACGAGCGCCTCGGCGCCCACGATCCGACCGCCGCGCAGATCGACCTTGGGCTGGTAGTGCACGCGCAGCTCGCCGCGCTCGGCGGCGCCGCGCAGCTGCATGCCCAGCGTCAGCCGCTGGAACGAGCGCGCGTTGAGCTCGGGCGACGAGAACTTGAAGCGCGGCGCGGGCTGCTCGCGCGCGTGCGTGGCCGCGAGGTCGGCCCCCTTGCGCAGCGCTTCGGCGGTGTTGCCGTCGGCCGGCGCGACGGCGATGCCGATCGACGCCGTCGGCACGATCTGGTGCGCGCCGACGAACACCGGCTCGGCCAGCAGCGCGAGCAGCTGGCGCGTCTGCACCTCGACCGCCTCGGCGTCGCGCTGGCCCTCGAGCAGCACCGCGAACTGGTCGACGCCCAGGCGCGCCGCGCGCGGCGCGCGCTCGGTCGACGTCGCCAGGCCGCCGAGCAGGGTCAGCGAGTGCGCGAAGCGGTCCAGGCGCTGGGCGATCGCCTTCGTCAGCGCGTCGGCGCTGGCCTGGTCCATCGACTCGCGCAGCTGCCGGCACTCGGGCACGCCGATGCTCAGCAGCGCGACGACGCCGCCGACGAGCTCGCGCCGCGCGACCATGTCGTCGATGCCCTTGTCGAACAGCCGCTCGTTGGGCAGCCCGGTGACGAGGTCGTAGTTGATCAGCCGCTCGTGGTACTGCTGGAAGGCCAGCGTGTTGCGCAGCCGCAGCACCAGCTCGCTGGCGTCGACCGGCTTGGACAGGAAGTCGGTCACGCCGAGCTGCAGCGCGCGCAGCTTGGCGTCGGCCCCGGTCGAGGCGGTCAGCACGATGACCGGCGTGTAGCGCAGCGCGCGGTCGGCGCGGATCGCCTCGAGCACCTCGAAGCCGGACAGGCCCGGCATCATCAGGTCGAGCAGCAGGATGCTCGGCTTCTCGCGCCGCAGCATGTCGACAGCCTGGCGCGGGTCGTTGGTGGCGACGAAGTTCTGGTAGCCCTCGTCCTCCAGGTAGGTCTGGATGAGGTCGGTCATCAGCGACTCGTCGTCGACCATCATGACCTTCGCGTCGAGCAGCGGTGAGCGTCCTGGCGCCAGGCGCGAGTCCTGGTAGTCGACCGGCTGCGTCGCGGCCCAGATGTCGTCCTTCATGCGCTCGCTCCGGCGGTCTGTCGCTCTTCCTCGGCACGCGGCGCGCCCCGTTCGATCCGGCGCCCGAGCCGGTGCAGTTCGGCCACGATCCGCTCGGCGCCGGCGCGGTCGCGCGCCTTGGCGGCGTCCTCGAGCGCCTTCGACGGCTCGAACAGGTCGTCGAAGCCCATGCTGCCGCCGGCGCCCTTGAGGCCGTGCGCCAGCGCGGCCAGCTCGGCGAAGTCGCCGCTGGCGACGGCCCCGTCCATCTGCGCCAGCCGATCGGGCAGCTGCTCGACGAAACGCGCGACGATGCGCCCGAGGCGGGGATGGCCGGCCAAACGGGACGCGAGCGGCGTATCGGTGTCCGCCTCGACAGTCGCCTCGGCCGTCGCCGCCCTGGCCGGCGCCTCGGACTCGACCACGGTGCCGCCGAGCCGGCCGGCGAGATCGCTCATCAGCGCGTCGACGTCGATCGGCTTGGTCAGGAAGCCGCTGAAGCCGGCCGCCTCGAGCTCGGCCTCGAAGCCCTTCATCGCGTTCGCCGTCAGCGCGACGATCGGCAGCGCGCAGCCGCGCTCGCGCAGGCGGCGCGTCGCCGTCTGCCCGTCCATGACCGGCATCTGCATGTCCATCAGCACGAGGTCGAAGGCCTCGGCGGCGATGCGGTCGAGCGCGATCTGGCCGTTCTCGGCCTCGCTGATGCGCAGGCCGACCTCCTCGAGCAGCACGCGCACGAGCTGCCGGTTCTCGGTCCCGTCGTCGACGACCAGCACGTGCGCCGGCGGGAAGCGCCAGCTCGTCGTCCCCACCGGCGCCGCCGCGGCGCACGCCTGCGCCAGCCCGGC
>CALJUI010000172.1 GCA_937975735.1 uncultured Rubrivivax sp. | reverse complement strand
CTCGCTGCGGCCGGAGTCGGTGCGCGAAGTGCATTCCCTGGCGCGCGCCTGGCGAGTGGATCGGGTCGGCGTGCTGTACGGCTTCGGTGGTGCGGCGTCGAAGGCGGCGCACGCCGCCGCCGGCTTCTCGCTGCTGCGCGAGAGCCACGACGAGTCCGCGTTGGCCGCCTGGGTCGACGGATGGTGGGCAACCCCGCCCCCCTCTCCGGCATCGCGGCCGAACGCCGCGCGCTTTGTGGCCGTGCGCCGCGGTGCCATCGCGCCGCCGCGCTGGGACGATGCGACGCTCGCGGCGCTGGCGGCCCGGCCGTCCTCGGTCGACTGCGAGTGTCCGCGACATGTCGCCGAGCTGCTGATGCAGCTCGTGCACTTCGAGGCCTATTGCGGCGACTGCGCGCACCGCGGCCCGCGCGACGCGGCGTTGCACGCCGACCTGCAGCAGCTCAGCGGCGCCGCGCGGATGCTGTTCGAGCAGGCGCTCGAACGCATCGGCGCTCACGAAGGCATTGTGCTGGGATCCGCGGTCACTGCAGCGGCAGCCAGATCTGCCGTGTCTCGGCGGCCGGCCGGTCGTCGAACTTGAAGCCGAGACCGCGTGCCAGCTCGAGCATGCGGACGTTCTCGGTCAGTACGGTGGCCACCAGGCGTTGCGTGCCGCGCGCGCGCAGGTGGTGGATCATCTTGGCCATCAGCACGTCGCCCAGGCCGCCGCCCTTCAGGTCGCTGCGCACGATGATGCCGAACTCGGCATCGTGGTTGTCGGGGTCCGCGACCGCGCGCACCACGCCCAGAGTCTCCTCGCCGCCGGCGGCGGCGTGGACGGTGGCGACGAAGGCCATCTCGCGCTCGTAGTCGATCTGCGTCAGCCGCGCCAGCTCGCTGCGCTCGATGCTGCGGCGACTGTAGAAGATGCGCATGCGGATGTCGATCGGGTCGAGACGCTCCAGGAAGGCCAGGTGCTGCGCCTCGTCCTCGGGGCGGATCGGACGCAGCGTCATGTGCCGGCCCTGCCAGTCGATCGTCTCGACCAGCTCGCTCGGATAGGGCCGGATCGCGAAGCGTTCGGCGCCGCCCGGTGCGTCGGCGCTGACCCGCACGCGGGCGTCGAGCGCGATCACGCCGTCGGCGTCGGCCAGCAGCGGATTGACGTCGAGTTCGGCGATCTGTGGCACCTCGGCGAGCAGCTGCGAGACCGCCGTCAGCACGCCCAGCAGCGCGTCCATGTCCACCGGCGGCGTGTCGCGCCAGCCGGCCAGCAGCCGCGCGACGCGGGTGCGCTGCACCAGCGCGCGTGCCAGTGGCCGGTTCAGCGGCGGCAGCGCGAGCGCGCGGTCGGCCACCACCTCGACCGAGGTGCCGCCCTGGCCGAACAGGATCACCGGGCCGAACTGCGGATCGAGGCTGGCACCGACGATCAACTCCTGCGCGCGTGGTCGCCGCACCATCGCCTGCACCGTGAAGCCGAGCAGCTTCGCGTCGGGCATCGCCTCGCGCACGCGCTCGAGCATCGCCGCGGCGGCATGCCGCACCTGCGCCTCGTCCTGCAGGTCGAGCACGACGCCGCCGACGTCGCTCTTGTGCGAGATGTCGTGCGACAGGATCTTCAGCGCGACCGGGAAGCCGATCGCCGCGGCGGCGCGCGCCGCCGCGTCCGGGTCCGCCGGCGGGCACTCGGCGCCGGCGACCGGGATGCCGCAGGCGGCGAGCAGCTGCTTGGCCTCGGGTTCGGTCAGCATCTCGCGGCCTTCGGCGAGTACCGAGTCGATCAGCGCGCGCACGCGCTCGAAGTCGGGTTGCGGCGACTTCGGCAGCGCCGGCGGCGCCTCCATCAGTTGCGCCTGGTTGCGCCGGTAGGTCGCGAGCATCGCCAGCGCGCGCACCGCCTCCTCGGGCGTGTCGTGGCAGGCGATGCCGGCGTCGTGGAAGGCCTCGCGCGCGTCGGCGATCGCCGCGTCACCGAGCCAGCAGGCGACCAGGTGCTGCGCCCGCGGGGCCAGCAGCGGCACCAGCGCGGCGGCGATCTCTGCGCTGGGCACGATGGCCGTCGGCGCGTGCAGGAACAGCAGCGTGCCGCTGCGCGGCTCGTCGAGCAGGATCCGCATCGCCCGCACGTAACGCTCGGCCGGCGCGTCGCCGATCAGGTCGACCGGGTTGCCGTGGGACCAGTTCGCCGGCAGCGCCGCGTCGAGCGCGGCCAGCACCGGACCGTCGAGCTCGGCCAGCGGCAGCCCGGCAGCGGCGGCGGCGTCGGCGGCCATCACGCCGGCGCCGCCGCCGTTGGTGACGATGGTCACCGGCTGGTCCGGGCTCTGCGCCGGGTCGCCGATGCGACCCCGGAAGTGCGACAGCGTCTCGGCCGCGGTAAACAGGTCCTGCAGGCTGTCCACGCGCAGCATGCCGGCGCGGCGGATCGCCGCGTCGATGACCGCGTCGGCGCCGGCCAGCGCGCCGGTGTGCGAGGCCGCGGCCTTCTGGCCCTGCGCCGAGCGCCCGGCTTTGATCACGATCACCGGCTTGTTGCGCGCCGCCGCGCGCGCCGCCGACATGAACTTGCGCGGCGACTCGACCGACTCGATGTAGAGCAGGATCGCGCGCGTCTTCGGGTCGCTGGCCAGGTAGTCCAGCATGTCGCCGAAATCGACGTCGAGGTGTTCGCCCAGCGAGACGAAGTGCGAGAACCCGATGCGCCGGCCGCGTGCCCAGTCGAGCATCGCGGTCACCAGCGCGCCCGACTGCGACACGAAGGCGAGCGCGCCGGGCTCGACCGCCGCATGCGCGAAGCTCGCGTTCAGGCCGATGTGCGGCGCCAGCAGCCCCAGGCAGTTCGGCCCCAGCAGGCGCAGCAGGTGCGGCCGCGCGGCGCGGCAGATCGCCTCCTTCTGTGCGTCGTCGAGGCCGGCGGTCATCACCACCGCGGCGCGCGTGCCGCGCTCGCCGAGTGCCTCGATCAGGCCGGGCACGGTGGCCGGCGGCGTGCAGATCACCGCCAGCTCGGGCGCTTCCGGCAACGCGCCGACGTCGGCATGGACGGCGTGCTGGCCGAGCCGCTGCAGGCGCGGGTTGACGGGCCAGACCGGACCGCGGAAGCCGCCGCTCGTGAGGTTGTGCCAGACGGTCGCACCGACGCTGTGCGGGCGGTCGGAGGCGCCGAACACGGCCACCGAGGCCGGGTCGAACAGCGAGTCGAGGTTGCGGATGCTCATGCCATGATGATGCGTGATGACCGCGACCGGGCGGTGAGCACCGACTTGATCTCCCTCAAGCGCTGTGCGAGTCTGGCCCCTACGATTGCCTTCGGAGCACCGACATGAAGATCCTTCTCGCCATCGACGGTTCGGACGCTGCACTGCTTGCGGTGCGGCATGCGCTGACACTGCTGGAAGGCGGCCTGAAGGCCAGCCTGGTGCTCGCCAACGTGCAGGAGCCGGCCAGCCTGTACGAGGTGGTGACGGCACACGACCCCGACGTGATCCGCGAGGTGCGCGGCGCCGCCGGCGCCGACCTGCTGGCGCCGGCCGAGGCGCTGGTGAAGAAGGCCAAGGTCGACTTCGAGAGCGAGGTCGCCGGCGGCGACCCGGCGCACCTGCTGGTCGAGATCGCCGAGCGCTACGGTTGCGACGCGATCGTGATGGGCGCGCGCGGCCTCGGCGGCCTGCGCGCGGCATTGCTCGGATCGGTGTCGCACGCGGTGCTCAACGCGAGCCCGGTGCCGGTGACGATCGTCCGGCTGCCGACCGACGAGCAGGCCGCGGCCGACGATTGAGGCGCGCTCAGACCCGCCTCGAGCGGCCGGCCCAGTAGGGTTCGCGCAGCAGGCGCTTGAAGATCTTGCCGCTGTCCTCGCGCGGCAGCTGCGCATGGAAGGTCACGACCCGCGGCACCTTGTAGCCGGCCAGGCGGTCCTTCAGGAAGGCGCGCACCGCGTCGGCGTCCAGCGTCTCGCCGTCGCGGCACTGCACCGCCGCGGCCAGGGCCTCGCCGAACTCCTCGTCCGGGATGCCGAACACCGCGCAGTCGGCCACGCCGGACATGCCCTGCAGCACCGCCTCGATCTCGGCAGGGTAGATGTTGACGCCACCGGAGATGACGAGGTCGGCGGCGCGGTCGACGATGAACAGGTAGCCGTCCTCGTCGAGGTAGCCGACGTCGCCCAGCGTCTTCATGCCGTCGCGCTCGATCGCGCGGCGCGCGTCGGGGTTGCCGATGTAGCTGAAGTCGGCGAAGGCCGGCTGCTGCACGTAGATCAGTCCGGCCTCGCCCTGCGGCAGCCGACGCCCCTCGTCGTCGAGGATGGCCATCGTCACGCCGGGCAGCGGCCGACCGGCCGAGCCGGGCTTGCGCAATGCCTCGACGCTGTCCAGCCGCGTCATGTAGCCGAGCTCGCTGGCGCCATAGGCCTCGTGGATCACCGGGCCCCACCACTCGATCATCGCGCGCTTGACGTGCGGCGGGCAGGGCGATCCGGTCGACGCGACGAATCGCATCGAGCGCAGGTCGTAGCGCGCACGCACCGCCTCGGGCAGCGCGAGCATGCGCACGTACATCGTCGGCACCAGGTAGGCGTGGGTGAGCCGGTGCTCGTGGATCAGCTGCAGCGTGCGCTCGGCGTCGAAGCGCCGCTCGATGAACAGCGTCGCGCTGTCGAGCGAGGCGCCGATGCTGTAGGAGTTCGGCGCGCTGTGGTACATGGGTGCGCTGACCAGGGCGCGCATGCCGGGCTCGAAGCCGAGCACGTGGCGCAGCACCTCGAGGCCGCGCGCCGCCTGCTCCGGCGTCGACGCGGCGCGCAGGATGCCCTTCGGCCGCCCGGTCGTGCCCGAGGTGTAGAACATCGCGCCGCGGGGTGCGCGCGGTTCGCCGCCGATCGGCGCGGCGGCGTCGCGCAGCTGCGCCCAGCGGTCGTCCGCGCCACCGCTCACGAGCACCGTGCGCCCGTCCAGCGCCAGGCCCGGCAGCGCGTCAAGCAGGCCGGCGTCGGCGACCAGCACGCGGGCGCCGCTGTCGGCGAGGATGTACTCGACCTCCGCGCGCTTGAAGTGCCAGTTGATCGGGCACCACAGCGCGCCGAGCCAGCGCGCGGCGAGCATGACCTCCAGCGCCTCGGGGCCGTTGGGCAGCAGCAGCGCCACCGGATCGCCTTCGCGAATGCCCGCGCTGCGCAGCACGCTCGCCGAGCGCCGGATGCGGTCGTGGAAGGCCGCGGCGTCGATGCGCTGGTCGAGGCAGTGGATCGTCGGATGCAGGGCGGCGCTGATCATGCCCGCATTGTGACGGGCATGCCGCGAACGAGAGGCGCGCCCCGCGGGGCGCGCCTTCGATCGGGAGGGGAACGATCAGCCGAAGGTGTAGGCCTCGGCATTGACCGTCGCGATCGCACCGCGCTTGAGCGCCTGGATGGTGGCTTCGCGGACGGCCTGTCGGCTCAGCGTGCCTTCGACGTCGAAGGCCTGCTCGATCTGCGCCGACTCGTGCAGCTGGCCCTGCGCGATGGCGCGCTGGGCTTCGGCCATCACGACGCTGCGGGTGGTCGACGAATCGACGACGAAGGCGTTCGAGCCGACGGTGGCTTCCTGGGCGAAGGCGCTGCCGGCGGCGGCGAAGCTCAGGGCGGCGGCGGCGATGAGGGTGCGGGTGGTCATGATCGGTGTCCTTTCAAACTGGGGTTTCGGTTCGTTCAGATCAGCAACCCTGCTGACCATGCTCCGAACTTTGGACGCGCCGACCGACGCCTGCCGAACATCAGGATGACATCTTTGTCATCTGCGGGCCTGCCGGCATCATCGCCCCATGCGCCGCTTCGCCCAGCTGTTCCAGGCCCTCGACGCGAGCACGTCGACCGCCGCCAAGGTCGACGCGCTGGTGCGCTACTTCGCCGACGTGCCAGCGGCCGACGCGGCCTGGGCGGTGTACGTGCTGGCCGGCGGCAAGCCGCGTCAGGCGGTGCCGACCGCGCTGCTGCGTCGCGTGGCGGCGGAGTCGGCCGGCATCGACGACTGGCTGTTCGAGGCCAGCTACCAGGCGGCCGGCGACCTCGCCGAGACGATCGCCCACGTGCTGCCGCCGGCGCGACGGCGCAGCGACGAGGGCCTGGCGCACTGGATCGAGCACTGGTTGCTGCCGCTGCGCGGGCAGAACGCCGACGAGCAGGCGGCGGCGCTGCGCGAGGCCTTCGACCGGCTCGAGCCGCGCGAGCGCTTCGTGCTGGTGAAACTGATCGGCGGCGGCTGGCGCGTCGGTGTCAGCCGGCTCCTCGTGCAGCGCGCGCTGGCCGCGGCCGCGGGCGTCGAGCCCCAGCGCATCGCGCAGCGCCTGATGGGCTGGACCGACGCCCGCCGTCGCCCGAGCGCCGAGGACTTCCGCGCGCTGATCTCGGCCGCCGAGTCCCCCTCGGTAGACGCCGGCCAGCCGTTCCCTTTCTTCCTCGCCCATGCGCTGACGCAGCCGCCCGAGGTGCTGGGTCCGGTCGGCGACTGGCTGGTGGAGTGGAAGTACGACGGCGTGCGCGCCCAGATCGTCAAGCGCCGCGGCAGCGTGTGGATCTGGTCGCGCGGCGAGGAGTTGGTCACCGACCGCTTCCCGGAGGTCGTCGCGTGGTCGGCCGCGCTCCCCGACGGCACCGTGCTCGACGGCGAGCTGCTCGCCTGGGACGCCGGCGACGAGCGGCCGGCGCCGTTCCAGCGCCTGCAGCGCCGCATCGCGCGCAAGACGCTGACGAAGAAGGCGCTGGCCGAGGCGCCGGTGCGCTTCCTGGCCTACGATCTGCTCGAAGCGGGTGGCCGCGACCTGCGCGCCGAGCCGCTGGCGGCGCGCCGCGCCGCACTCGAAGCGTTGCTCGACGCGCGCTACGTGTAGGCCGCGATGCACGCGGCCGCACGGACGGCGCTAGCCAGGCAGCGCGACCGCTCGGCCGAGAACGA
>CALJUI010000171.1 GCA_937975735.1 uncultured Rubrivivax sp. | reverse complement strand
TCGGAGTCGCCTCCACCGAGGTGCGCCGGCGCGTGGCCGCCGGCGAGGCGATCGACGATCTGGTGCCTGCGGCGGTCGCACGGTATATTGCCCGGCACTCCCTCTACACGGAAGGCGAAGCCCACTGAATGGACATCCGCAAACTGCAGCGCGCCATCGTCGACGGTCTCGAGGACGTCAAGGCACAGAACATCGCCGTCTTCAACACCGAGCATCTGTCGCCGCTGTTCGAGCGGGTGATCATCGCCTCGGGCACCAGCAACCGCCAGACCAAGGCATTGGCGTCGAGCGTGCGCGACACCGTCAAGTCGCGCGGGTTGCCGGTGCTGCGCACCGAGGGCGAGGACAACGGCGAGTGGATCATCGTCGACTGCGGCGCGGCGGTGGCGCACATCATGCAGCCGGCGATCCGCGACTACTACCACCTGGAGGAGATCTGGGGCGGCAAGGCGGTCAAGATGAAGGTCGCCGACGCGAAGCCGGCGCGATCGGCCGCGCCGGGGGCGGCGAAGAAGGCGCCCGCGAAGAAGGCCCCGGCGAAGAAGGCCGCGCCGGCCAAGAAGGTGCCGGCGAAGAAGGCGCCGGCGAAAAAGGCACCGGCGAAGAAGACCCCCGCGCGCAAGGCCGCGCCGCGCGCGCGCTGACACCCGATGAAGCTGCAGGTGCTGGCGGTCGGCCAACGACAGCCCGCCTGGGCCGACGCGGCCTGCGCCGAGTTCGCCAAGCGCATGCCGCCCGAGTGGCACTTCGAGATCAAGGCGCTGAAGGCCGAGCCGCGCGCCGGCAAGACGGCTGCCGCCTGCATGGCCGCCGAGGCCGGCCGCTTCGAGCAGGCGCTGGGCGCACTCGGAAAGGGCGTGCGCCGGGTCGTGCTCGACGAGCACGGCATCCGCCGTAGCACCGCGCAGCTGGCCGAGCGGCTTTCGTTCTGGCTCGTTGACGGGCGCGACGTGGCGTTGCTGATCGGCGGCCCGGACGGCCTCGACCCGGGGTTGAAGGCGAGCGCCGACGAGACCCTGCGCCTGTCCGACCTGACGCTGCCGCACGCGATGGCGCGGATGCTGCTGGTCGAGGCGCTGTACCGCGCCTGGAGCGTCGGCGCCGGCCACCCCTACCACCGCGAATGAGCGCGGCGCCCGGCTTCGTCTACCTCGCGTCGCAGAGCCCGCGCCGCCGCCAGCTGCTCGAGCAGATCGGCGTCGCCCATCGGCTGCTGCTGCCCGATCCGCACGAGGACGCCGAGGCGATCGAGGCGTTGCATCCGGGCGAGCTGCCGGCGGTCTACGTCGAGCGGGTCACGCGGGCCAAGCTGCGCGCCGCGGTCGCGCGCCATGCGCGCCACGGCCTGCCGGCGGCGCCGATCCTCGCCGCCGACACCACCGTCGCGATCGGCCGCCGCATCCTCGGCAAGCCGGCCGACGCCGCCGAGGCGATCGACATGCTCGGCGCCCTGTCGGGCCGCACGCATCGCGTGCTGACCGCGGTGGCCGTGCAGGCCGGCCGCCGCAGTGCGCTGGCGGTCAGCGTCTCGCGGGTGCGCGTCGCGCGACTGGGTACCGCCGTCATCGAACGCTACGTCGCCGGCGGCGAGCCCTTCGGCAAGGCGGGGGGCTACGCGATCCAGGGCGTGATGGCCGGCTGGATCGAGCACATCGAGGGCAGCCATTCGGGCATCATGGGGCTGCCGCTGTACGAGACCGCCGCCCTGTTGCGCGGCGCCGGCCTCCCACTTTCACCCTAGACCATGGCCAGCCAGGACATCCTCATCAACTGGGCGCCGCAGGAGACCCGCGTCGCGGTCGTCGAGAACGGCGCGCTGCAGGAGCTCTACATCGAACGCGCACTCGAGCGCGGCCTCGTCGGCAACGTCTACCTCGGCAAGGTCGCGCGCGTGCTGCCGGGCATGCAGAGCGCGTTCGTCGACATCGGCCTGGAGCGCGCGGCCTTCCTGCACGTCGCCGACCTGCACGACCCGAACGGCGGCGGCCCGCGCCATGCCGACGCGCCGCCGGTGCCGATCGAGAAGCGCGTGTTCGAGGGCCAGACACTGACCGTGCAGGTCATCAAGGACGCGATCGGCACCAAGGGCGCGCGCCTGTCGACGCAGATCTCGGTGGCCGGGCGCATGCTCGTCTACCTGCCGCAGGACAAGCACATCGGCATCTCGCAGAAGATCGGCCCGCAGGAGCTGCGCGAGCAGCTGCGCGAACGCATGCAGCGGCTGGCCGGCGAGGAGGGCGGCGGCTTCATCCTGCGCACCAATGCGGAGGAAGCCAGCGACGACGAACTCGCCGACGACATCGCCTACCTGCGCAAGGCCTGGGCCAAGATCCGGGCCCGGGCCCAGGGCTCGCCGCCGGGCACGCTGCTGCACCAGGACCTGAGCCTGGCCGAGCGCGTGCTGCGCGACCTGACCACCGACAGCACGCAGACGATCCGCATCGACTCGAAGATGCAGTTCGATCTGCTGCGCGGCTTCGGCGAGACCTTCATGCCCGGCGCCGTGGCCAAGCTCGAGCTCTACCGCGGCGAACGCACGATCTTCGACCTGTTCGGCATCGAGGAGGACATCGGGCGCGCGCTGCAGCGCCGCGTCGACCTGAAGTCCGGCGGCTACCTGATCATCGACCAGACCGAAGCGCTGACGACGGTCGACGTCAACACCGGAGGCTACGTCGGCGCGCGCAGCTTCGACGACACGATCTTCAAGACCAACCTCGAGGCGGCCGGCGCGATCGCGCGCCAGCTGCGCCTGCGCAACCTCGGCGGCATCATCATCGTCGACTTCAGCGACATGATGCGCGAGGAGCACCAGCAGGCGGTGCTGGCCGAGTTCCGCAAGCACCTCGCGCGCGACCGCGTGCGCACGACGGTCAGCGGATTCACGCAGCTCGGCCTGGTCGAGATGACGAGGAAGCGCACCCGCGAGAGCCTGGCGCAACTGCTGTGCGAACCCTGCCCGACCTGCGAGGGCCGAGGCCAGGTCAAGACCGCGCGCACGGTCTGCTACGACATCCTGCGCGAGATCCTGCGCGAGGCGCGGCAGTTCAGCCCGCGCGAGTTCCGCGTCGTGGCCAGCGCCGCCGTCGTGGAGATGCTGCTCGACGAGGAGGGCGCGCACCTGGCCGGGCTGTCGGAGTTCATCGGCCGGCCGATCTCGCTGGCCACCGAGCCGACGCTGAGCCCGGAGCAGTACGACATCGTGCTGCTGTAGCCGGGGCCTGCGGACCGGCCCTGCACAGGCTCAGGGCGCCGACTGCGGCCCGGCGGTGGCGCCCAGCCGCGTCACGGCCCGGTCCAGCCGCAGCACCTGGCCGCTGAGGTAGGCACGCTCGACCTCGGCCGCCGACGCGGCGGCCTCCACGTGCTGCAGCCGCTGGTCCAGCTCGGCGAGCTTGCGGTCCACGCGCGACGGCGTGCGCCGGCGCGGTGCGGGCTTGGACGTCTCTGCCGCCTCGGCCGCCGGCGGCGCGGCCTCGGCCTGCGCGCTCACGTCGGCAGCCAGTTCCTCCAGCGCCGCCTCGGCCTGGCCCAGGCGCTGCTC
>CALJUI010000170.1 GCA_937975735.1 uncultured Rubrivivax sp. | reverse complement strand
ACCGGCCGGCTCCCAGAAGGGCTGACCGGCCTTGACTTCGACCACAAAGGGCTTGCCGTCGGCACCGACGACGCGCACCTTGGCGTCGGTCAGAGGGATGGAGACATGGTCCGGGTGCGAATGCAGGCCACCGCCGCAGACACCCAGGCCCGGGCGCGCGATGTACTCCAGCACCCTGACCTTCTCGTTCTCGAAAAGCACGCGGTAGCTGCGCGGCTCCACCTTCACCGGGTCCTGGGCCCTGAGCGCGTCCGCGCCGAGTCCCAGCCCGGCCAGCAGCGCCAGCGCGCGGCGACGCCCGCGACCCGGACCGTGCGCGCAGTGCGCGGTAAGGCGTGCGGCGCTCGTTTCTTGCATTGGCATGGCAGTTCTCCTTCGGTGGGTAAGCCGGCAGTCACATCTGCCGGAACAGGGGCTTGTACTGGTCGCTGACCGGCAGGTGCTCGGGGCGTCCCTTGAGCTGCACCGCCAGGCCTCCGCGTTCGTCGCGCTGCACGCAGTCGATCGCGTTGACGTTGACGACGGTGGATCGATGGATCTGCCAGAACATGCCGGGATCGAGTTCCTCGGTCAGTTCCTTGATCGTCTTCTTGATCAGCGCCTCGGCGTCGGCAGTGACGACGAGGGTGTACTTGTGGTCGGACTTGAAGTAGCACACCTCGTCGACCGTGATCAGCCGCACCGCCGTGCCGCGCTGCGCGTTGATCCACTGCAGGTACCCGCCCGGCGCGGGCATCTCCGTCGAGCGCAGGCGCTCGGAGAGATCGGGCGCGGGCAGATGGATGCGCTCCTTGAGCCGCTGCACCGTGGTCGCCAGCCGCGCCGTGTCGAAAGGCTTGAGCACGTAGTCGAGCGCGCCGGCCTCGAAGGCGCGAACGGCGTAGGCATCGAATGCCGTGATGAACACCACGTGGCACCGGCCGGCGATCTGTCGCGCCACGTCGAGCCCCTTCAGTCGCGGCATCTCGATGTCCAGGAAGGCGACATCGGGCTTTCTCGCCTCGACCGCGTGCAGTGCGGCGACGCCGTCCTCGACGCGCGCCACGATCCGGAGTTGCGGCCACAGCTCGCCGAGCCGCTCGGCCAGCTCGTCGGCCAGCAAGGGCTCGTCCTCGGCGATCATCGCGCACACCTCAGGGCGAGTGGGGCTCTCGGTCGCTTTCAAGGGGCACCTCCAGATGATATGCATGCCGCGCCGGCTCGCCCGCGCGCAGCGCTTCGGGCCGCAGCCAGCCGCGGTCGTCGTAGAGATCGCGCAACACCTGCTGGACTTGCGCGAGGGTCGTCGCATCGAGCGCCCGGGTGGCCTCGAGCCGCAGCGACAGCCGCGGTCCGCGTTGCCTGACGCGCAGGCGCAGCTGCGCCGCGCCACTGCCAGGCGCCAGCAGGCGCGAGGCCATCGGCAGCAGCACGCCCGGCGGAAAGACCGCTTCGCCCAGCGGCGGCGGCAGCTCGTGCTCGAACGTCAATGCGCTGTCGAAGGCCAGCGCCATCAGGTGCGCATAGCAGGCGACCAGCTCGACCTCGACGGCCAGCGCCGACCGCGCGCCGCGCAGGCGGGGAAGCGCGGCGCGCAGGAAGCCGATCAGCGCATCCAGCACCCGTTCGGCACGCTCGGCGTCCCGGGTGTAGTAGCCCCGCACGGTGTCGAGCAGATCGAACAGCAGTTGCGGGTCGACGCGGGCCTGGATCGCCTTCAGCTGGGCCTGGGCCCGCAGCCGCCGCGCGTGCCGCGCACGCTGCTGGATCGTCTGCAGATCGCGCTCGGCGGCGGCGCGTTGCCGCAGCTGGTCGTGGATCGCCAGCAGCAGCACGCCGGTCAGACCGCTGAGCCAGACGAGATACCAGTACAGCGTGTCGGCCGAGGCCGTCATCCCGCGCTCGACGGCCAACTGCGCGGTCGGCATCAGGATGCCCAGCCAGGCCACCAGGGGCGCCAGTACGATCATCGTCGTCAGGCCCACCGCCAGCCAGACCCGGCGGGGCCAGTACACCCGGTCCAGCACGGCCAACACCGCCAACTGGCAGCCACTGTGCACCGCGTGCCAGCCCAGCCAGGCCTCGAGCAAATCGAGCCAGCTCGCCGCGGACACGACCCCGCCCCTCGGCAACTCGGCGACCGTCAGCCCGGCACGCATGGCCACCACCATCAGGGCCAGCAGCGGCAGTTGCGTCGGCAGGCCCGACGGCGGGGCATCCGCGCGGACCGTCTCGGCCGCCGTCGCGTTGCTCATCGCGCCGCCTCCGCGGCCTGCGGCAAGGTCACCGCGGCCGCCGCGTCGGTCGGCCACGGCGTCACGATGCTGGCCACGACCCCGCCCTCGGGCATCGCTTCCAGCGTCAGCCGCGCGCGGTGGCCGAAGCGCGCCGACAGCTGGCGGCGGATGTTGACCAACCCGACGCCGGTGCCTCCGCTGGCCGCGCCGAAGCCAACGCCGTCGTCCTGCACGCGCACCACCAGGTCATCGCCTTCCCGCGTTGCGGCGATCACGATCGTGCCACCGAGTTCCGTCGGAGCGATGCCATGCTTGATGGCGTTCTCCACCAGCGTCATCAGCAGCATCGGCGGATACGGCAACCCACGCAGCGAGGGCGCGACGTCCACGGCGAAGTGCAGTCGCTGGCCCATGCGCACCTTGAACAGCTGAAGATAGGCGGTCACGAGTTCGACCTCGTCGGCCAGGGTCGAACTGCCGCGCCTGACCAGGGGCAGCGCGGCGCGCAGGTAGGTGCGCAGGCTGTCGATCGCGTCCGCGCCCGCCGTCGGCTCGGTGCGGTACAGACGCCGGATGTTGGCCAAGGTGTTGAAGAGGAAGTGGGGCTCAACCTGCGCCTGGAGCAGCTGCAGCTGCGCCGCTTCCACCTGCAGCTCGAGCTCGGCCTGGTCCTGCTCCAGCGCATTCGCCGACGCACGAGCCGCCTCGCCCCGCCGGTGCAGCGCGCGCAGGCCGTACAGCAGCAGGCCCACGAGGCCGAACTTGATCGTCTCGCCGACGATCCATCCGCCGACACTCCAGGTCCCAGTGACGCGCCAGTGGGCGACCAAGATCAGCGGCACCGCGGCGGCCAGCACCGCCGGCGCGATCAGCAGCAGTTGCAGCACGGGCCGACGCAGTTGCTCGACCAGGATCACCACGGCCAGCACCGCCGCCACGATCAGCGTGACCTCGACGAAGTAGACGCTCCAGGCGGCGGCCACGTCCCAGGCGGTCCACAGCTCGTAGCGCCTGGGATGGAACAGCGCCTGCAGGGCCAGCAGCAGCCCCAAGGCCGGCGCCAGGGCGAAGCCGCGCCAGCCGAGCGCGGCGCCGACACGCAATCGGTGGCCGACCGGGGAGGTCCGCAAGTCCGTCGCCTCCGTGCTCGAGCGGCCGAGCGGCCGCCTGCCCGTGGGTCCGGCGGCGACCCGAGGCCGCCACCGGTGCGATCCGACGATGCTCTCTCAGCCCGATGCTAGGGCGCCCGCGCCGGCGACGAAACCCGGGATTCCTGGGATGAACGCGCCCGGACGGCGACCAGCGCGGGGCCGCCCGGGTCAGGCGCGTGCCGGAGGCTACCGCGGCTTGGCTGCGGCCACGCGCTGCACGCGACCCTCGACGGCGTCGGCGACGGTCGGCCCCGATCGCGGGATCGCCTGGGCGAAGTCGTGGTACGAGAGCTGGTAGAGCTTGGCCGTGCGTTGCACGAAACGGCGCAGTTCCTCCGAGCCGGCGCCAGCGGCTGCGCAGGCGCGCGCCTCGTGCGAGAACATGGGCTTGCTGCAGTCCGGCGATGCCAGCGCGGGCACCGGCAGCACGAGCGCGGCGGCCAGCGCAGCGGCCGACAGCGACAGGATCGGGTGGCGGATGGTCATGTCGTTTCTCCTGGTTCGGCAACCCGTTCGGACCACGGCGCGATGCGGGTTGCATCGAAGGGACTCCCGATGCCGTGGCGTGCCCACCTTAAGACGACCGACCCGGCGGCGCCTCCGCCATCCGACGGACGCGGCCGAGCGCGGCACCAAGCCGCCCTGCGGACGACGGCCGCGCGCGCCCGGCCGTCAGCGCTTGGCCGGCGGCAGGTCGGTGCAGGTGCCGTGCGCGACCTCGGCCGCCATGCCGATGCTTTCGCCGAGCGTCGGGTGCGGGTGGATCGTCTTGCCGATGTCGACCTCGTCGGCGCCCATCTCGATCGCCAGCGCGACCTCGCCGATCATGTCGCCGGCGTG
>CALJUI010000169.1 GCA_937975735.1 uncultured Rubrivivax sp. | reverse complement strand
GCCGCGACCAGAAGCTGCCGATCAAGGTGTTCAGCATCAACAAACCCGGAGCCCTTCAGCGCGTCGTGCTCGGCGAGGACGAGGGCACCCTGGTGCACGTTTGACGAAGGAGCAAGCCATGGCGACGGCCACGATCCCCGAGATCCACAAGACCGCCGAACACAAGATGGGTCGCTCGATCGAGACCCTGAAGAACGAACTCGCGAAGATCCGCTCCGGCCGCGCCCATCCGGGCATCCTCGACCAGGTGCAGGTCGAGTACTACGGCTCGATGGTGCCGATCAGCCAGGTCGCCAACGTGACCTTGCTCGACGCGCGCACGATCAGCGTGCAGCCCTGGGAGAAGGGCATGGGCGCGAAGATCGAGAAGGCGATCCGCGAGTCCGACCTCGGCCTGAATCCGGCCGCCCAGGGCGAACTGCTGCGCGTGCCGATGCCGGCGCTCACCGAGGAGCGCCGCAAGGACCTGACCAAGGTCGTGCGTCACGCCGGCGAGGAGGCCAAGGTCGCCGCCCGCGCGGTGCGCCGAGAGGCCAACGACCATCTGAAGAAGATGCTGAAGGACAAGCTGGCGACCGAGGACGAGGAGCGCCGCGCCCAGGACGAGGTGCAGAAGCTGACCGACCGCGCGATCGCCGAGATCGACCGCCTGATCGCCGCCAAGGAAGCCGAGGTGATGGCGGTCTGACCGCGTCGTCCGCATCCGCGATGTTCAATGGTTCCCTGAGCAAGGCCCCGGCGACACCCGACGCGGTGGTGCAGGCGGTGCCGCGCCACGTCGCCGTCGTGATGGACGGCAACGGCCGCTGGGCGCGCAAGCGTCACATGCCGCGCTTCTTCGGTCACAAGGCCGGCGTCGACACGTTGGTCAAGAGCGTGCTCGCGTTCGCCGACCGCGGCGTCGAGTACCTGACCGTATTCGCGTTCTCTTCGGAGAACTGGAAGCGCCCCAGCGAGGAGGTCTCGGGCCTGATGGGGCTGGTGCTGGTGGCGGTGTCGAAGTACCTGACAAAGCTCGCGGGCGATGGCGTGCGCATCCGCATCATCGGCGACCGCTCGGCGGTGTCGGACAAGCTGCGCAAGGCCTGGGAGCAGGCCGAGACGATGACCGCGCACAACAGCCGCATCACGCTGTCGGTGGCCTTCAACTATGGCGGTCGCTGGGACATGCTGCAGGCCTGCCGCCAGGCGCTGGCCGACGGCGTCCCACCTGAGGCGCTCGACGAGGCGGCGCTGGCGAGCCGGCTGGCGCTGAACTTCGCGCCGGACCCGGACCTCTTCATCCGCACCGGCGGCGAGATGCGGATCAGCAACTTCCTGCTCTGGCAGGCGGCTTACTCGGAGTTCGTCTTCACCGATTGCCTGTGGCCCGACTTCGGCGAGGCGGAGATCGACGCCGCGCTCGCCGCCTTCCGCCAGCGCGACCGCCGCTTCGGTGGCCTGCGGCCGGCGGATCCGGGCCGCTGATGCTCGGTCAGCGGGTCGCCACCGCGGTGGTGCTGCTGGCGCTGCTGCTGCCGGCGCTGTTCGCGGCGCAGCCGATCTGGTTCCAGGCCATCACGCTCGTGCTGATCGCCGCCGCCGGGTGGGAGTGGGGCCGACTGAACGGCGCCGGGCCGCTCGCGTCGCTGCTGCTCGGCGCGGCGGTGCTGCTGGTCTGCGTCGCGATGCTGCTGGACACCTGGACCGCGCCGCCCGAGGCCTGGTGGCTGGCCGCCGCACTGTGGATCGCCGGCGGCGCACTCGCGCTGCGGCTCGGGCCGGGCCGCTGGCCGCGGCTGCCGAAGGCGTCGCGCTGGGCGGTCGGCCTGCTGCTGCTGAGCGCGGCCTGGCTGGCGATCGGCCAGTCCCGCACGATCGGCGTGAACTTCCTGCTGTCGGTGTTCGCGCTGGTCTGGGCCGCCGACATCGCCGCCTATTTCAGCGGCCGCGCGTTCGGACGGCGCAAGCTGGCGCCGTCGATCAGCCCGGGCAAGAGCTGGGAGGGCGTGATCGGCGGCATGGTGGGCGTGTTCCTGCTCGCCGCGCTGTGGATCGTCGCCGACCGTCGGGGAACCTTCGACAGCGCCAGCCTGTACACGCAGCTGTTCGACCGCTGGGGGCCGGCCGTCACCGTGCTCGCGCTGGCCGGTCTGACCGGCCTGAGCGTGGTCGGCGACCTCGTCGAATCGCTCGTCAAGCGCGCCGCCGGCGCGAAGGACAGCAGCGGCCTGCTGCCCGGCCATGGCGGCGTGCTCGACCGGGTCGACGCGCTGCTGCCGGTCTGCCCGGCCGCCCTGGCCCTGATGCTCATCTGACGACCCCGCCGATGCCCACCCGCCAACGCATTGCCATCCTCGGCTCGACCGGCTCTATCGGCGTCAGCACGCTCGACGTGCTGGCGCGCCATCCGGAGCGCTTCGAGGTGGTCGGCCTGTCGGCCTTCCAGCGCGTCGACGAACTGCTCGCGCAGTGCGAGGCCGTGCGCCCGCGGATCGCCGTCGTGCCCGACGAGGCCCGCGCCGCGCGGCTGCGTGAGGGACTGGCCGCGCGCGGGCTGCGCACCGAGGTGCAGGTCGGCGCGCAGGCGCTGTGCGCGCTGGCAGCGGACGACGAGGTCGACAGCGTGATGGCCGCGATCGTCGGCGCCGCCGGGCTGGCGCCATGCCTGGCGGCGGCGCGTGCCGGCAAGCGTCTGCTGCTGGCGAACAAGGAAGCGCTGGTCGTCGGCGGGGCGCTGTTCATGCAGGCCGTGCACGAGGGTGGGGCGACGCTGCTGCCGATCGACAGCGAACACTCGGCGATCTTCCAGTGTCTTCCCGAGCAGCGCGAACGCTGGCCCGGCCACATCGACCACATCGTGCTGACGGCCTCCGGCGGACCGTTCCGCACCCGCGACCCGGCGAGCCTGGCCACCGTCACGCCCGACGAGGCCTGCGCGCACCCGAACTGGGTGATGGGGCGCAAGATCTCGGTCGATTCGGCGACGATGATGAACAAGGCGCTCGAAGTGATCGAGGCGCATTGGCTGTTCGGCCTGGCGCCGGAGCAGATCCGCGTCGTCATCCACCCGCAGAGCATCATCCACTCGATGGTGGTCTGCCGCGACGGCTCGGTGCTGGCCCAGCTGGGCACGCCGGACATGCGCGTGCCGATCGCCTACGGCCTGTCGTTCCCCGAGCGCATCGAGTCGGGCGCCGGCCGGCTGGACTTCGAGACGCTCGGCGCGCTGCAGTTCGAGCCGGCCGACCGCGACCGCTTCCCCGGCCTGTTCCTCGCCTGGGACGCGCTGCGCGCACCCGAGGGCAGCTGTGCGGTGCTGAACGCGGCCAACGAAGTCGCCGTCGCGGCCTTCCTCGAAGGAACCATCGGCTTCACGCAGATTCATAGCGTCAATGCGCATACCGTCGAGACGATGGCAGGCGGCCTCGGTGCGGTCGGCAGGCTGGACGATCTGCTCGAACTCGACCGCCGCGCGCGGGCCGAGGCGAACGCGCGGGTGAGGTCGCTGGCGCGATGATCACGACGGTCCTGGCCTTTCTGCTGACGCTGGGCGTGCTCGTCGTCTTCCACGAGTACGGCCACTACCGCGTGGCGCGCGCGTTCGGCGTCAAGGTATTGCGCTTCTCGGTCGGCTTCGGGCGCGTGCTCGCGCGCCGCCAGCGCCACCCCGATGCGACCGAGTTCGTGATCTGCGCGCTGCCGCTCGGCGGCTACGTCCGCATGCTCGACGAGCGCGAGGGCACGGTCGCGCCTGACGAGCGGGACATGGCCTTCAACCGCAAGCCGCTCGCGCAGCGGGCGGCGATCGTCGCGGCAGGGCCGGCGGCGAACCTGCTGTTGGCCGTCGTGCTGTACGCGGCCTCGCACTGGATCGGCGTCGAGGAGCCGAAGGCCGTGCTGGGCGCGCCGAGCGCCGGCAGCCTGGCCGAAGCGGCCGGGGTGCGCTCCGGCGACTGGGTGCGCTCGGTGTCGCGCGACGGCCAGGACTGGGTCGACGTGGCCTCGCTGACCGACCTGCGCTGGCGGCTCGCGCAGGCCGTGCTCGAGGGCGAGCCGATCGAGCTGATGCTCAGCGACCGCGATGGCCACGGCAACCGCCGGGTCCGCCTGGACCTGGCGCAGCTGGGTTCGCGCGAGGCGGACGCCGAAACCATGCGGCGCATCGGCCTGGGCGGCGCCTACCGCGAGCCCGTGATGGGCGAGGTGCGCGCCGGCGGACCGGCCGCCGATGCCGGCCTCGCCAAGGGCGATCGTGTGCTGTCGATCGATGGCCGCGGGGTCGGCGACGCACAGGCGCTGTTCGACCTCATCCGCGCCTCGGTGCGCGACGGCGCCGCGGTGCCGATGCGTTGGACCATCGAGCGCGCCGGCAATGTGCGCGAACTGACCGTCACGCCGCGCGTGACCGCCGAGACCGGCACGCCGGTGGGCCGCATCGATGCCTACGTCGGCGGCGCGCCGGCCATGGTCACGGTGCGCCTCGGGCCGGTCGACGGCTTCGTGCGCGGCATCGAGCGCACCTGGGAGGTGTCGTCGCTGACCGTGCGCATGCTCGGTCGCATGCTGATCGGCGAGGCTTCGGTGCGAAACCTGAGCGGGCCGCTGACGATCGCCGACTTCGCCGGCCAGTCGGTCGAGCGGGGACTGGCCTACTACCTCGGCTTCCTGGCCCTCGTCAGCGTGAGCCTGGGCGTGCTCAACCTGCTGCCGCTGCCGATGCTCGATGGCGGACACCTGATGTATTATCTTTTCGAGGGCGTGACCGGCCGTCCCGTGTCCGAGCTCTGGCTGGCGCGGCTGCAGCGCGGCGGCATCGCGCTGCTGCTGATGCTGATGTCACTGGCCCTGTACAACGACGTGGCCCGCCTGTTCGGCCTGCACTGACCCCCTTCATGGCATCTCTCTTCCCGATCGGGCCGCTGCGCCCCACCGCGGCGCTGGTGGCGGTGGCCGCCTTGTGCGCCACGCCGGCGGCGCTGGCCGTCCAGCCCTTCGTGCTGAAGGACATCCGCATCGAGGGCCTGCAGCGCACCGACCCCGGCACCGTGTTCGCCGCGCTGCCGTTCCGCATCGGCGACACCTATACCGACGAGAAAGCCGCCGCCGCGCTGCGCGCGCTGTTCGCGACCGGCCTGTTCAGCGACGTGCGCATCGACGTGCAGGGCGAGGTCGCGGTGGTGATCGTCGACGAGCGGGCGGTGATCGCCAACGTCGACTTCGCCGGGCTGAAGGAGTTCGAGAAGGACGTGCTGCTGAAGTCGCTGAAGGACGCCGGCATCGGCGTCGGCCTGCCCTTCGACCGCGCGCTGGTCGACCGCGCCGAGCAGGAGATCAAGCGCCAGTACCTGTCGCGCAGCCTCTACGGCGCCGAGGTGGTGACGACCATCACGCCGATCGAACGCAACCGCGTCAACGTGACCTTCACGATGAACGAGGGCCAGGCGGCTCGCATCCGCGAGATCCGCATCACCGGCAGCAGCGCGTTCAGCGAGGCGACGTTGCTGTCGCAGATGGAGCTGACGACGCCGGGCTGGCTGACCTGGTACACGAAGTCCGACCGCTATTCGCGCACCGCGCTGAACGGCGACCTGGAGAAGCTGCGCGCGTACTACGTCAACCGCGGCTATCTCGAGTTCGCGATCGAGTCCACGCAGATCACGATCTCGCCCGACAAGCAGGACATCTCGATCGCGATCGCGGTGCGCGAGGGCCAGCGCTACACCGTCACCGGCGTGCGGCTGACCGGCGACCTGCTCGGCAAGGAGACCGAGTTCCAGGCGCTGGTGCGCATCAAGCCCGGCGAAGCCTATCGCGGCGAGGACGTCACCGAGACGCAGCGGCTGTTCTCCGAACTGTTCGGGCTGTACGGCTACGCCTTCGCCCGCGTGGACGCGCGGCCCGAGATCGACCGCGAGAAGGGCCAGGTGCTGGTCGAACTCGCGGTCAACCCACAGCGCCGCGTCTATGTCCGACGCATCGACGTGGCCGGCAACACGCGAACGCGCGACGAGGTCATCCGCCGCGAGTTCCGTCAGCTCGAGGCCTCGTGGTACGACGGCGGCAAGATCAAGCTGTCGCGCGACCGGGTCGACCGGCTCGGCTTCTTCAGCGAGGTCACGGTCGAGACCAACGAGGTGCCCGGCGCGGTCGATCAGGTCGACCTCGTCGTCAAGGTCAAGGAAAAGCCCACCGGCAACCTGCTGCTCGGCGCCGGGTTCTCGAGCGCCGAGCGCCTGTCGCTGACCGCTTCGGTCAAGCAGGAGAACATCTTCGGCTCGGGCAACTACTTCGGCATCGAGCTCAACACCAGCCGCTCCTCGCGCAGCTTCGTGTTCAGCACCGTCGACCCTTACTTCACGGTGGACGGCGTCTCGCGTGCGATCGACCTGTACTACCGCACGAGCCGTCCCTACAACAGCCTGGGCGACGGCTACCAGCTGACCACGCCCGGCGCGGCGATCCGCTTCGGCGTGCCGTTCTCCGAGTACGACACGGTCTTCTTCGGCATCGGCGTCGAGCGCACCGAGATCAGCGACACGCCCGGCATCCCGAACAGCTACGTGATCTACCGCGAGACCTTCGGCAAGACCAGCAACTCGGTGCCGCTGACGCTGGGCTGGGCGCGGGACGGTCGCGACAGCGCGCTGGTGCCGACCTCGGGCCGCTACCAGCGGATCAACCTGGAGTGGAGTGCCGGCGGCGACGTGCGCTACCTGCGAACCAACGTCCAGGTGCAGCAGTACTTCCCCATCACCAATCGCATCGCGCTGGGCATCAATGCCGAGCTGGGGCACGGCAAGGGCCTGGGCGGCAAGCCGTATCCGCTGTTCAAGAACTTCTACGGCGGCGGCCTCGGCTCGGTGCGCGTCTTCGAGCAGGGCTCGCTGGGCGTGATCGACCCGACCGGGGCCTTCATCGGCGGCGCCAAGAAGCTCAACGTCAACGCCGAGCTCTATCTGCCGGTGCCCGGCACCGGCAACGACAAGACGCTGCGGATCTTCGGCTTCGTCGACGCCGGCAACGTCTGGCGCGACGGAGAGAAGGTCGACGCGAGCAGCCTGCGCGCCTCCGGCGGCGTCGGCTTGAGCTGGCTGTCGCCGGTCGGCCCGCTGAAGATGAGCTGGGGCACGCCCTTGCGCTCCCTGCCCAACGATAGAATCCAGAAATTCCAGTTCCAGATCGGGACCGCGTTCTGATGAAGATGCATGCCTTGAAGTCCTTGACGATCCTGCTGGCCCTGGGCCTGGCGAGCCTGGCCGCGTCGGCGCAGGAGCTCAAGATCGGCTACATCAACGGCGAACGCCTGCTGCGCGAGTCGGCGCCCGCGAAGGCGGCGCAGGCCAAGCTGGAGGCCGAGTTCGGCAAGCGCGAACGCGAGCTCGCCGAGGACGGCAACCGACTGAAGGCCGCCGCCGACAAGCTCGACAAGGACGCCCCGACGCTGGCCGAGAGCGAGCGCAACCGCCGCCAGCGCGAGCTCGTCGAGCAGGACCGGGACCTGCAGCGCAAGCGTCGCGTGTTCCAGGAGGACCTGAACCTGCGCAAGAACGAGGAGCTGGCCAACGTCGTCGAGCGGGCCAACCGCGTCATCAAGCAGATCTTCGAGCAGGAGAAGTACGACCTGATCCTGCAGGAGGGGGTCGTGTTCGCGGGGCCGCGCGTCGACATCACCGACAAGGTGATCCGCTCGCTCGGCAACGCCAAGTAGGTCGGATCCGCTTGACGTGATCCGGGTCGGCGAGATCGCGGCCCTGCTGGACGGGCAGGCGATCGGCGACGTCGACCTGACCATCGACCGCATCACCCCGCTCGACAGCGCGGGCCCGTCGGCAATCAGCTTTCTGGCGCACGCGCGCTACCGTGCGCAGCTCGACGCCAGCGCTGCCGGCTGCGTGATCGTCGCGCCGGCGATGCGCGAGGCCGTGCACGCGCGCGCCGCCGCCATCGTCTGCGACGACCCCTACCTGGCCTTCGCGCGCCTGACCCAGTGGTGGGCGGCGCAGGTCCGGCGGGCGCCGCCGGCCGGCGTGCACCCGAGCGCGGTGATCGAGCCGGGTGCGCAGATCCACGGGAACGCGTCGATCGGCGCGCTCGCCTATGTCGGCGCCGGCGCGCGGGTCGGCGACGGTGCAGTGGTCGCCGCGCAGGCGCATGTCGGCAGCGGCGCGGAGGTCGGCGCCGGCACGCGCCTGATGCCGCGTGCGATGATCGGCGACGGCTGCCGGATCGGCGCCCGGGGCCTGGTCCACGGCGGTGCGGTGATCGGCGCCGACGGCTTCGGCTTCGCGCCTGCAGCGGGGCGCTGGACCAAGATCGAGCAGCTCGGTGCGGTGCGCATCGGCGACGACGTTGAGATCGGCGCGAACAGCTGCGTCGACCGCGGCGCGCTCGACGACACCGTGATCGCCGACGGCGTGAAGATCGACAACCTGGTGCAGATCGGCCACAACGTGCAGGTCGGCGCGCACAGCGCAATGGCCGGCTGCGTCGGCATCGCCGGCAGTGCCCGCATCGGTGCGCACTGCACCTTCGGCGGCGGTGCGATCGTGCTCGGCCACCTCGAGGTGGCGGACCACGTGCACGTGTCGGCGGCGTCGGTGGTGACGCGCTCGATCCTGAAGGCGGGCCAGTACAGCGGCCTGTTCCCCATC
The DNA here is from genome assembly GCA_937975735.1 of uncultured Rubrivivax sp. Classification (GTDB taxonomy): domain Bacteria; phylum Pseudomonadota; class Gammaproteobacteria; order Burkholderiales; family Burkholderiaceae_C; genus Rubrivivax. The sequence continues at coordinate 7,047 of CALJUI010000169.1, read as the reverse complement.
GACGACAATGCGTCGTGGGAGAAGAATGCGGCGACGCTCAGGCAGCTGCACGCGATGCGCGACCGGTTGCGCGCCCTGGAGAAGAAGTCATGACCGCCCCCTTGCTCGACATCCACCAGATCCTGAAGAAGCTGCCGCATCGCTACCCGATCCTGCTCGTCGACCGGGTGCTGGAGGTCGAGCCCTTCAAGCGCATCCAGGCGCTGAAGAACGTGACCATCAACGAGCCGTACTTCGTCGGCCACTTCCCGCGCCGCCCGGTGATGCCTGGCGTGATGATGCTGGAGGCGCTCGCGCAGGCGGCGGCGCTGCTGTCCTTCGTGTCGTCGGAGGAGGAGCCCGACGACCACACGGTGGTCTACTTCGTCGGCATCGACGGTGCGCGCTTCAAGCGCGTGGTCGAGCCGGGCGACCAGCTCATCCTCGACGCGACGGTGATCCGCGCCAAGGCCGGCATCTTCAAGTTCAACGCCCGCGCCAGCGTCGACGGCGAGACGGCGGTCGAAGCCGAGCTGATGTGCACGATGCGCAAGGCCGGCTGAGGGCGGACCGATGGCCCGCATCCACCCGAGCGCGCTGGTCGACCCCGGCGCCGAGCTCGCCGACGACGTCGAGGTCGGCCCCTTCTCGGTGATCGGGGCCCACGTGCATATCGGCTCGGGCACGACGATCGGTGCGCACGTCGTGGTGGAGGGCCGCACGAGCATCGGCCGCGACAACCGCATCTTCCAGTTCGCCAGCGTCGGCGCGGCGCCGCAGGACAAGAAGTACGCCGGCGAGCCCACCCGGCTCGAGATCGGCGACGGCAACACGATCCGCGAGTTCGTCACGATCAACACCGGCACGGTGCAGGACGAGGGTGTGACCCGCCTGGGCGACGACAACTGGATCATGGCCTACGTGCACATCGCGCACGACTGCCGGCTCGGCAGCCACCTGATCCTGGCCAACGCGGTGCAGCTGGCCGGCCACGTGCACCTGGGCGACTGGGTCTTCCTCGGCGGCTTGTCCGGCGTGCACCAGTTCGTGCGCGTCGGTGCGCACGCGATGACCGGCTTCCAGACCCGTCTGTCGCAGGACCTGCCCCCTTTCGTCACTGCCGCCGGCAACCCGGCCGAGGCGCAGGGCATCAACCAGGAAGGGCTGAAGCGCCGCGGCTACTCGGCCGAGCGCATCGCGCGCATCAAGCAGATGCACCGGGCCCTGTACCGCAAGGGCCTGACGCTGTCGGCCGCGGTGGCCGAGATCGAGGCGATGCGCGATGGCGCCGGCGAGTCGGCGGACGACATCGCCATGTTGCTCGACTTCGTTGCCGCCGCCGAGCGCGGCATCGTTCGCTGACCAATGCCGTCGTCGCCTCGTCTGGCGATGGTGGCCGGCGAGGCCTCCGGCGACCTGCTCGCGGGCCTGCTGCTCGGCGGCCTGCGCGCGCGCTGGCCGGCGCTGCAAGCACAAGGCATCGGCGGGCCGAAGATGGCGGCGCAGGGCTTCGACGCCTGGTGGCCGCACGAGGAACTCGCGGTGCGCGGCTATGTCGAGGTGCTGCGCCACTATCGGCGCATCGCCGGCATCCGCCGAGCGCTTGCGGAGCGCCTGCTCGCCGACCCGCCGACGGCCTTCGTCGGCGTCGACGCGCCGGACTTCAACCTCGGGCTCGAGGCTCGGCTGAAGGACGCCGGCGTGAAGGCCATCCACTTCGTCTGCCCGTCGATCTGGGCCTGGCGGCCGGGCCGGGTGAAGACCATCGCGCGCAGCGTCGACCACGTGCTGTGCCTGTTCCCGTTCGAGCCGGAGCTGCTGCGCGGGCACGGCGTCGCGGCGACCTACGTCGGCCACCCGCTCGCCGACGCGATCCCGCTCGAGCCGCCGCGCGACGAGGCGCGGCGATCGCTGGGCCTGCCCGCCGATGCGCGGGTGGTCGCCGTGCTGCCGGGCAGCCGCCGCTCAGAGATCGACGCCATCGGGCCGGTGTTCCTGAAGGCGGCGGCGCGGCTGCACAACGCGCGACCGGCGTTGCGCTTCGTGCTGCCGGTCGCGCCGGGCTTGCGCTCGCGGCTCGAGCCGCTGGTCGCGGCTCACGCGCCCGGCGTGCCGTTGCAGCTGCTCGACGGCGGTTCGCACAGCGCGCTGGCGGCCTGCGACCTGACGCTGATCGCCAGTGGCACGGCGACGCTGGAGGCCGCGCTGTTCAAGCGGCCGATGGTCATCGGCTACCGCATGCACCCGCTGTCCTGGGCATTGATGCGGCGCATGCGGCTGCAGCCCTGGGTCGGGCTGCCGAACATCCTGTGCGCCGACTTCGTCGTGCCCGAGCGCATCCAGGAGGACTGCACGCCGGAGATGCTGGCGGCGGCCGTGCTCGCCGGCCTGGACGATCGCAGCGGCGCCGACCGTCTGGCGCGCCGCTTCACCGAACTGCACCACGAACTGCGGCGCGACACCGCGCGCTGCGCCACCGATGCGATCGCGACGATCATCGACGCCTGAGCAGCTCGGGCTGGACTGGTCGGTGCCGGGACTGCTGGCCGGTGTCGACGAGGCCGGCCGCGGGCCGCTCGCCGGGCCGGTGGTCGCGGCGGCGGTGATCCTCGACGAGCGCGCGCCCATCCGGGGCCTGGCCGACTCGAAGGCGCTGAGCCCGGCCCGTCGCGAGCGGCTGTTCGACGAGATCTGCGCGAAGGCGCTGTGCCTGCGGATCGCCGAGGCCAGCGTCGAGGAGATCGACCGGCTGAACATCCTGCAGGCGACCCTGCTGGCGATGCGGCGCGCGGTCGAGGGCCTGCGCCTGACGCCGCATCAGGTGCTGGTCGACGGCAACCGGCTGCCGGTGCTGCGCGTGCCGGCGTCGGCCATCGTGCGCGGCGACGCGACGGTGCCGGCGATCTCGGCGGCGTCGATCCTGGCCAAGGTCTACCGCGACCGCGGCTGCGCCGCGCTCGACCAAGCCTACCCGGCCTACGGCTTTGCCGAGCACAAGGGCTACCCGACGCCGGGCCACCTGCAGGCGCTGCGCGAGCACGGCCCTTGCGCGGCGCACCGCCGCAGCTTTGCGCCGGTGCGCGAGGCCGCCGGTCTGCCATGAGCGAGCGCCGGATCGTCGCCCGCGACAACCCGCTGCTGGTGCGCCTGCGCAAGCTGGTCCAGACGCCGGGCGCCTACCGCAAGGCCGGGCAGGTCTGGATCGAAGGCGAACACCTGTGCGAGGCGGCGCTGACCCGCGGCCTGCCCCTGGCGCTGGCGGTGGCCACCGACGAGGCGCTCGCGCGGCCCGCGCTGCAGCGCCTGCACGCCGCCTGCGCGGACCGGGTGGTGCTGTCCTCGGCGCTGTTCGCGTCGATCAGCGGCCTTCCGTCGCCGGCGGCGATCGGCGGCCTGATCGACCTGCCGGCACCGCCGACGCTGCAGCCCGCGGTCGACACGGTGGTGCTCGACGGCCTGCAGGACGCCGGCAACGTCGGCAGCATCCTGCGCAGCGCCAGCGCGCTCGGTGTGCGGCAGGTGCTGGCGATCAAGGGCACCGCGGCACTGTGGTCGCCGAAGGTGCTGCGCGCCGGCATGGGGGCGCATTTCCAGCTGGCCTTGCTGGAAGGGCTTCAGGTCGATGCGCTCGATGCCCTGTCGCTCGGCCTGGTTGCGACGAGCTCGCACGCTGCGCTGGCGCTGCCGCAGGCGAACCTGCCGCGGCCCTGCGGCTGGGTCTTCGGCCACGAGGGGCAGGGCGTGTCGGCCGAGCTGTCCCGGCGCTGCGCGTTGACGGTGCGCATTCCGCAGCCCGGCGGCGAGGAGTCGCTCAACGTCGCCGCGGCGGCGGCGATCTGCCTGTACGAGTCGGCGCGCCAGGGCGGCGCGCGCTGAGTCAGTAGACGAGCCGGTCCGGGCGCACGTCGCGCAGGATGGTGGTGGCAATCTCTTCGATCGACTTGTGCGTCGACGACAGCCAGGAGATGCCCTCGCGGCGCATCATCGCCTCGGCCTCGTTGACCTCATAGCGGCAGTTCTCGATCGCCGCGTACTTGCTGCCGGGGCGGCGCTCGTGGCGGATCTGCGCCAGTCGCGTCGGGTCGATCGTCAGCCCGAAGCACTTCTTCTTGTGCGGCGCCAAAAGCGAGGGCAGCTGGCCGCGCTCGAAGTCCTCCGGAATCAGCGGGTAGTTGGCGGCGCGCACGCCGTGCTGCATCGCCAGGTACAGCGAGGTCGGCGTCTTGCCGCTGCGGCTGACGCCGACGAGGATGACGTCGGCGAGGTCGAGGTTGCGCGAGGCCTGACCGTCGTCGTGGGCGAGCGAGAAGTTGATCGCCTCGATGCGGTCGCTGTACTCCTGGCTCTTGCTGACGTCGGAGAAGCGCCCGACGCGATGGTTCGACTTGACGCCGAACTCGGCCTCCAGCGGCTCGACGAAGGTGCGGAACATGTCCAGCACCATGCCCTTGCAGGACGGGTCGGTGAGGGCGTCGCGCACGTCGTCGTTGACGAGCGTGACGAAGACGATCGGGCGCTTGCCCTCGCGCTCGGCGATCTGGTTGATCTCGGCCACGACGGTGCGCGCCTTGTCGACGCTGTCGATGAAGGGCCGGCGCACGTGGCGCGGCTGGCCCGGGAACTGCGCGAGGGGCGAGTTGCCGAAGGTCTCGGCGGTGATGACGGCGCCGTCCGAGACGTAGAACACGGTGCGCTGGGGCATGGACCGATGGGAGCGGGGTGGGGGTCGAAGGATCATACGGACAATTACTTAGAATGCGTCCCAATGCTCGCTTGACGCCGTCGTGAACCCGCCCAGCATCCAAGAACCAGAACCCGTCGCTGCGGCGTGGGGTTCCGACACGCGCGCGAAAGCACCGGTTTCTTCACATCACGGAGCTTTCCCATGTCCCAGACCCCGATGGCGACCGCCCTGGTCGTTCCGTTCGAACAACTGAGGATGACCGACGTCGAGTTGGTGGGCGGCAAGAACGCCTCCCTCGGCGAGATGATCAGCCAGCTGGCCGCCTCCGGTGTGCGCGTCCCGGGCGGCTTCGCGACCACCGCCCACGCCTACCGGCGCTTCCTCGCGCACGAAGGCCTGGCCGATCGCATCAACGCGCGGCTCGACGCGCTCGATGCCGACGACGTGCGCGCGCTGGCCGAGGCCGGTGCGCAGATCCGCCAGTGGGTCGTCGAGACCCCCTGGCCGGCCGATCTCGAGACCGCGGTGCGCGGCGAGTTCGAGCGCCTGACCGCCGAGCACCCGGACGTGTCTTTCGCGGTGCGCTCGTCGGCCACCGCCGAGGACCTGCCCGACGCGTCCTTCGCCGGCCAGCAGGAGACCTTCCTCAACGTCGTCGGCATCGACGACGTGCTGCACCGGATGAAGGAGGTCTTCGCCTCGCTGTACAACGACCGCGCGATCAGCTACCGCGTGCACAAGGGCTTCGCGCACGCCGACGTCGCGCTGTCGGCCGGCGTGCAGCGCATGGTGCGCTCGGACCTCGGCGCCGCCGGCGTGATGTTCACGATCGACACCGAGTCGGGCTTCCCGGACGTGGTCTTCATCACGTCGAGCTACGGCCTCGGCGAGACGGTGGTGCAGGGTGCGGTCAACCCCGACGAGTTCTACGTCCACAAGCCGATGCTGCGCGCCGGCAAGCAGGCGGTGATTCGTCGCGTGCTCGGCTCCAAGCTGCAGCGCATGGAGTTCGCGTCGGCCGACGAGAAGGCGGCGAGCGGCAAGCTGGTGCGCACCGTCGACACGCCGCCCGAGCAGCGCAACCGCTACTCGCTGTCCGACGCCGACGTGACCGAGCTCGCGCGCTACGCGCTGATCATCGAGCAGCACTACGGCCGGCCGATGGACATCGAGTGGGGCAAGGACGGCGGCGACGGCCTGCTCTACATCCTGCAGGCCCGGCCCGAGACGGTGAAGAGCAACGGCGGCGGCAAGGTCGAGCAGCGCTACAAGCTCAAGGGCGACCCGGCCAAGCGCGGCACCGTGCTCGTCGAGGGCCGGGCGATCGGCCAGAAGATCGGCACCGGGCCGGTGCGCCTGGTCACGTCGATCAGCGAGATGGACAGGGTGCAGCCGGGCGACATCCTCGTCACCGACATGACCGACCCGAACTGGGAGCCGGTGATGAAGCGCGCCGGCGCGATCGTCACCAACCGCGGCGGGCGCACCTGCCACGCGGCGATCATCGCGCGCGAGCTCGGCATTCCGGCGGTGGTCGGTTGCGGCGACGCCACCGAAGTCCTCGGCGAGGGCAAGAAGGTCACCGTGTCCTGCGCCGAGGGCGATACCGGGTTCGTTTACCAGGGCATTCTCGACGTCGAGGTACTGCACATCCAGCTCGACAAGCTGCCGGAACTCCCGGTCAAGATCATGATGAATGGCGGTAACCCGGAGCTCGGCTTCGACTTCCAGCGGCTTCCCAACGCCGGCGTCGGCCTGGCTCGGCTAGAGTTCATCATTGCGCGCATGATCGGCGTGCATCCGAAGGCGGCGCTTGCCTACCCGAAACTGCCGGACGACATTCGCGAGGCGGTGGCGCAGCAGTGCGCAGGCTACGAAAGCCCGACACGCTTCTACGTGGAAAAGCTCACCGAGGGTATCGCCACGCTCGGCGCCGCCTTCTATCCCAAGCCGGTAATCGTGCGCATGTCGGACTTCAAGTCCAATGAGTATTCCAGCCTGACCGGCGGCAAGCTCTACGAGCCGGAGGAGGAGAATCCGATGCTGGGCTTCCGCGGGGCCTCGCGCTACGTGGCCGAGAGCTTTCGCGACTGCTTCGCCCTGGAGTGCGAGGCGCTGAAAAGGGTGCGCGACGACATGGGGCTTACCAACGTCGAAATCATGGTGCCGTTCGTGCGCACCGTGGCCGAGGCGCGCCGGGTGATCGAGTTGCTGGGCGAACATGGGCTGCAGCGGGGCAAGAACGGCCTGCGCGTCATCATGATGTGCGAGATTCCGTCGAACGCCATCCTGGCGGCCGACTTCCTGGAGCACTTCGACGGGTTTTCCATCGGCTCCAACGACATGACCCAGCTTACCCTCGGGCTCGATCGCGATTCCGGCAT